>CAYSJP010000219.1:0-4156 GCA_964431395.1 uncultured Halobacteriales archaeon | reverse complement strand
ACGACGCCGCCCCCCACCACGACGCCGCCACCGGCTACCCCGACTGAACCGCCCACCGAGCCGCCGGGGTCGACGACCGACCCGCCGGGGACGCCCGCCCCGACGCCGACGGACCCATCGATAGGCGGGGGGACGCCGGGCGGGGCGGCCCCGACCCCCGGTGCGATCGAGACCCCGCCATCGGGCGGACCGCTCTCGGCGCTGCCCGATCCGGCATCGTTCCCCCGCGACACGCTCCCGACGGGGCTGTTCCTCCTCGGCGGGGTCACCCTGCTCGTGCGGGTGCGGGCCCGCGAGCGGATCAGACGGGCGCGGTGGTTGCGCGCCGACCCTGCGGGAACGCCGACCGAGCGCGTCGAGGGGACCTACGAGCGGCTGGAGTACCTCCTCTCGCGGCGCTTTCGGCCGCGTCGTGCCGGCGAGACGCCGCGGGAGTACGTCGACGCGGTCTGTCAGGGAGCGACCGCCGAGGCCGCGAGGACGGTTCTCGAACACTACGAGGACGCCCGGTACGCCGGGACCGTCACGGAGGGGGACGCGGCGGCGGCCCGGGAGGCCTTCGACGCGCTGTACACCCGGCTGTCGGCGGTGTCGTGGGTGTACGGGATCGACTAATCGGGTCGGTTGCAACCGTGTTCGGGCGCGACCGCACGACGACACCACCCGATAGTGTTTTGTATGACGGTGGTGTAGTTTCCGGCTGTAATGGCGGAAGTCTGCTCGACGTGCGGGCTCCCCGACGAGCTATGTGTTTGTGAGGACGTTGCAAAGGAATCACAGGAGATCACGATCCGGATCGACGAGCGCCGGTACGGCAAGGAGGTAACGATCATCGAGGGGTTCGACCCGAAGGACGTCGACCTCGATAGCCTCTCCTCGGACCTCAAATCGAAGTTCGCCTGCGGGGGCACCGTGGAGGATGGCTCGATCGAACTCCAGGGCGACCACTCCGACCGGGTCGGCGATTTCCTGCGCGAGAAGGGATTCAACGTCGCCTGATTTCCTTTTCGGTCCCGCGTTCTGCCCGCACGCAAGCGACCGACGGAGTCACCACTCGACGTGGCCGTCGGCCTTCGCGAGCAGGAGCGCCTCGACCGTCGCGTCGTTCGCCGGCGGTTCCCGGGCGCGCTCGAGCGCCTCCCCGACCGGGTGTCGGGTGATCGACAGGAACTCGTTTTCGTCGAGTTCCCGCTCGGCCGGTTCCAGGTCCGAGGCGAACACGATCCCGCGTTCGTGTCGCAGGACGCCCGTCGCCACCCAGAACGACTCCACGAGGGTCGTCTCCCCGGGATCGAACCCCGTCTCCTCGCGGAGTTCGCGCGCAGCGGCGACCTCGTAACTCTCGCCCTCCTCGACGATCCCGGCGGGGAGTTCGAGGCAGTGCTCGCGGATCGTCGGCCGGTACTGCTCGACGAAGATCACCGATCCCGACTCGACGGCGACGATCACGGCTGCGGGCGGAAGTTCCGCCCAGTAGTAGTCCTTCGTGGACCCGTCGGGTTGCTCCACACGGTCGTAACCGCCCGCGTACCACCCGGTCTCGTACTCCGTGACCGACTCGCGGACCGGCCAGTCGTGGATCTCCCCTCCGGACTCCTTCGTCGTGGCGTCGTTCCGTGAGCTCTCGTCGTCGGATTCGGCGTCGTTCATGGCTGGATCACTTCGAGCCGGTAGCTCGTGTTCCCCCGGCGGACGTACACCGCGTCGTCCCGGGTGGCGTTCGGATACTGGGATTCGTAGGCGCTCATCTCGTTGAACGGCGAGTGGGAGAACGCACCCTTCAGTCCGACCCGTCCCGTGCGGTAGGGATCGGATCGCCCGGTGTCGTCGTCCGCGTTCGCGAGCGCCCCGAAGGTGTAGGGGTAACTCTCCTCGAACAGGGTCGTGGCGTTCGCGGGTTCCACGCCCTCCGGGACGTCGCTCCCGGTCAGTGCCGTCGCCTCGAGGTAGTGGGGATCGCCCGTCCCCAGCAGCGAGGGGACGGCCCCGAGCGCGAGCAGCAAGGCGAGAACGGCCACGACCACGAATGCGGCGTTTCGGGTGATCGTTCTCATATGACCCCACGGTACACGCTCCCGACCGCCTGCCGGCGGAGCGTCTCGACGGCGGCGTCCTCCTCGCGTTCGAACGTCACGGCCACGACCTCCCCGGCGAACGGCGCGGCGTGCCAGGCGACGCGGGCGACGTTCGGGTTTCCCCGCTCGACCGTCTCGTAGTCGCGGGTGTCGAGCCAGTCGTCGTACTCCTCACGGGTGCCGACACGGACGCACAGATCGGCCGCGAACAGGACCTCACGGGCGGTCTCGACCACCGCGGGCGTGACGCGGCGGTCGTACTCCGACTCGTCGAACTCCATCGCCTTCGCGACTTCCTTGACGATGATCTGCGCGGTCGACCCGAGCGCGTCGTGACGCTCGCGGGCCGCCTCGGCCGTCTCTGGCGTGAAGGAACCACGCACGTGCATCATCCGATCGTAGTGGCGGCGCGGTCTATACACTGTTGGTCGCGGTCCGTCGCCGCACCCGGCGCCGGTCCGTCGGCCGTGCACCGTCACCCCGGCGTCGGTCCGTCCATCCTGCATCCCCACCCCGCCGTCGCCGCTGGGTTTAATCGGCTCGCCCCGAAGGATTCGCCATGCACGCGTTCGCCGGTGACCCGCCGGTCGAGGAGACGGTCGGGGAAGCGCTCGCGGAACACGACGCCACGGTCGCGGTCGCGGAAACCGCCACCGGCGGGATGGTGACGGCGCTCCTGACGGGCGTCCCGGGCGCGAGTGACTATCTGGATCGGGCGTTCGTGCCCTACTCGTACGACTCCCTGCGCGAACAGGTGGGCGTCACGCGCGAGCAGCTCGACGCGGAGGGCGTCGTGAGCGCGCCCGTCACGCGCCAGCTCGCGAAGCGCGCCCGCGACGTTGCCGACGCGACGTGGGGAGTCGCGACGACCGGCGTCGCCGGCCCCGGTGGCGGAACCCCGGGAAAGCCGGTCGGCACGGCCCACGTCGCCGTCGCCCGCGCCGCCCCGTGGGGGAGCGAGGCGTCCGGCGCAGTCCTCGAGTCCCGCGAGTTCGAGGGCGACAGGGCCGCGGTGCGGGAGCGAACGAGCAGGGCGGCGCTCGCGCTCCTCGCCGAGCACGTGGCGGAGTCGGATGGCGGAGGCTGACCCCGCATCCGGAACGACCTGCCGGAACGTGACGAGACCGCGCAACTGCGCCGGGACGGACGGGGAGATTTTAAGAGGGTGGGGGGTGCAGGTTCGGGCGATGAACAAGCGCGGTCACGTGCTCAACGCCGCACTGCTCGCGATCGGGGTGGGGTACATCCTCGAACCCTCGGGGGACGTCCCCACTTTCGAGACCATCGCGACGGTGAGTCTGCCCGTCGTGGTCGGCGCCCTGCTCCCCGACGTCGACACGGCGTTCGGGAAACACCGGAAGACGCTGCACAACCTCCCGCTGATCGTCGCGCTGTACTTCTGGCCGGGGTGGTTCGGCACGATGCACTACGTCTGGATCGGCGTCCTCACGCACTACGTGCTGGACGTGGCCGGCTCCAAGCGCGGGATCGCGCTGTTCTATCCGCTCTGGGACGAGGAGTTCGGCCTCCCGATCGGCGTCTCCACCTCCAGCAGGTGGGCCACCGCGATGACGCTGTTCGTGACGGCGCTCGAACTGGGGGCGATCACCGTCGTCGTCCACTACGATCTGCCGATCCAGATCCAGGACCTCTCGGAGGGCGCGCGCGCCGCGTTCGGGGTGTAACACCGGGAGCTACCGGTCGGGCTCCGGACGGCGCAGGAGAACGAGAAGCGCCACGAGCAGGGCCGCCTCCGTCAGGAGAGCGAAGAACTCGATCGGTCCGGCGAGGGTGTGGGACACGACGAACTCGATCGGCCCGACGTCGTGGAGCTGTGGATCACCGGCGACGAAAAACGACCGGTGACCACCGAGGTGCCAGGAGTAGTACCCGAGAACGTAGGTCAACGCGAGGGCCGCACCCGCCGCGTACACCCGGCGGTCGGTGATGTCCCCGAGGGCGACGATGGCGAGGCCCACCAGGAGGCCGATCCCCGACAGCGTCCACAGGGGCACCCGGACGTCCGGGGGCAGGAGTATCCCGCCCCCGAGGTACAGGCTCCACTCGCGCACGCCGAGCCA
>CAYSJP010000218.1:0-4177 GCA_964431395.1 uncultured Halobacteriales archaeon | reverse complement strand
CCCCGCTCGTGCGCTGCCGGGAGGTGACGCGGACCTACACGAGGGACGGGTCCACCTCCCGGTGGCGGTTCTGGCGGGAGAGCGACCCGGGGCCCACGGTGACCGCGCTCGACGCCGTGTCGATGTCGGTCGACCGGGGTGAACTCGTCGGCGTCACCGGACCCAGCGGCAGCGGGAAGTCGACCCTGCTGCACCTGGTCGGCGGGCTGGACACCCCCTCCTCGGGGACGGTCAGCTTCGACGGGGTCGACCTCGCGACCCGGAGCGAGCGCGAGCGCGCCCGGATCCGCCTCGACCGCGTCGGGTTCGTGTTCCAGCGGTTCCACCTCCTCCCGTCCGTGTCGGCCCGCGCGAACGTCGCGCTCCCCCTGATCGAGACCGGAATGTCCGCCGGGCGGCGCGAGGAGCGCGCGACGGATCTGCTACAGCGTGTCGGCCTGGGTGACCGGCTCACCCACGCCCCGGGGGAACTCAGCGGCGGCGAACAGCAGCGCGTGGCGATAGCCCGCGCGCTCGCGAACGATCCCGACCTCGTCCTGGCGGACGAACCGACCGGCGAACTCGACACCGACACCGGGATGACGGTGCTCGATCTCCTCTCGGAGCTCTCCGCGGACCGGGCGGTCGTCGTCGCCTCCCACGACGACCGGGTCGTCGGGCTCGCCGACCGGACCATCAGGCTCCGCGACGGCGAGTTGATTCCCCATGAGTGACCGCCTCGCTCGCGCCCGCGGCGTGCTGGGATTCGCGGTCCGCCGGACGCTCGCGCGGTTGCGCGGCGCCGAGCGGACTCAGATCCTGTTGAGCGTCGCGGGCGTCGCGGTCGCCGTTTCTCTCCTTCTCCTAGTCACGAGCGTGGGGGTGGGGCTCTCGGCGAGCGAGACGGTCCGCGCGAGCAACGCCGACTACGCCGTCATCCCTTCCGGCGGCTCCAGCGCCGTCACCGACGTCGGGCGCGCGAAACTCGGCCGGGTACACGACGTCTCCGAGACGCTTTCGGCCCGCGAGGACGTCGTCCACGCGACGGCGATCCGGACCGCGTTCGTCGACGTCCGGCCGGCCGGGACCGCACCGACGGGGAACGAATCGACGAGCCTTCTGGTCGTCGGGGTGACCGAGACGCGGGAGGACGGCGTGATCGCCGGGCTCCCGACGGAGGGGCTCTCCCGGCGGGACACACACTACGCGAACGGCACCTACGAGGGACGGTTCACCGGCGAGATGGTGCTCTCGGAGTCGGCGGCCGACCGCCTGGACGCCTCCGAGGGAACGGTGCTCCGCCCACAGACGCGCGCCGCGGACAACCACACGTTCCAGGTGGCCACGGTCAGCGAGCCACGGCGGCCGGGAATCGGGCAGTTCCCCGTCGTGCTCGTCCACCTGAGCGAGCTCCAGACCGTGCTCGACGCGACCGAGGGCGACGCGGGCGACCAGATCTTCGTCGAGGCGGACGACGCCTCGGTCCGGAACCACCTCGGGACGGTGTACCCCGACACGTCCGTCGTCTCCCGGAGCGATCTGTTCGCGGGGTCCGGTGGCCGGTCACAGCTCCCGGCCGCGATCGCGATCGCGGCGTTCGTCGTCGCGCTCGTCGTCGGAACGCTGTTCATGGTCACGACGATGGGGTTCGAACTCGCGGCCGACCGGGAGAACCGTGCGGTCATGCGGGCGATCGGGGTCTCGGGGGGCAGCCGGACGGCGATCGTCGTCGTCCAGACGTTCGTCGTCGCGGTCGCCGGCGGGGTCGCCGGGATCGGCCTCTGGCTTGCCGGGATCGGGGTCGCGAACGCGCTGTCGGGGACGATCAGCGGCGTTCCCGTCGCGGCCTTCCGCCCGGTGCTGGCGGCCTATGGCCTCGGCGTCGCCCTCCTGATCGGCCTGCTGACGGTGCCGTACCTGCTGGTCGCCGCGCGTCGGGGGTCGATCGCGGAGGTCACGTTATGAACCACAGGGGTCGGACCGGGACGCGCGACGGCCGAATCGGCGGGAATCGCGCGGGGTGGTGGTGCGCCGTAGACCACCGGGGGGGAGCGTGAGTTCGCCCCGGGCGCCCCCCCGGACCCTCGCAGGTCGCGCCCGGAGCGTAGCTGTCCGCGTTCGTGCCATAGCCGCGTTTTCGGCCGCGCAGTTGCGCCACTACCCCGGGCGGACGGCGCTGGCCGCGCTCGGGGTCGCCCTCGCGGTCCTCCTGATGACGCTCATGGCCGGGCTGAGCGAGGGAGCGACGACCGCCGGCACCGACGCGTTGCAGTGGATCGACCGGGACCTCTGGATGTCGACCGGGAACCTCGAACTCGCCCCCGGCGCCGTCGGCGGAGTCCGGAACCAGCTCACGGACGCCCACGCCGTCACCGCGGAGGTGGCGGCCCGCGACGACGTCGCCTCGGCGGGAGCGCTGTCCTTCCAGTCGGTGTACGCGAGCCGGACCGGCGACGACCCGGACGCCTTCCGGACCGTCGTCGGCGTCGGTGCGACCGACACCGGCAACGGCTCGAAGCTGAACGTGCGCACGGGTCCCGGGTTCTCGGGGAACGACAGCCACTACGCCGGCGGGAGCTACGACGGGCCGCGGTCGGGCGAGGTCGTGATCGACGAGCGCACCGCCGCCGAGCTGAACGTCTCGGTCAACGACACCATCCACGTCGGCGGGACCGTCGCCAACGCCCGGGAGTTCCGCGTCGTCGGCGTCTCGCCGACGTTCTCGACGTTTCTCGGCACGGAGACCGTCACCCTCCACCTGAGCGAACTCCAGGCGCTGACGGGCGGGGCCGAGTCCGATCCGGCGTCGATCGTCACGATCACCGTCGAGAACGACGCCGACCCCGCCGAGGTCGAGTCGGCACTCGAATCGGAGTACGAGTACGCGGTCCGGACGAACCGCGAGCAACTGCGGGCGTTCGTCGGAAGCAACGCCGGGCTGGTAGTGGGCGTCACGGCGCTGTCAGTCGTCGCCGTGCTGAGCGGGATCGTCCTCGTGGTGAACGTCCTCGCGACGCTCGTGTCCCACCAGCGCCGCGAACTCGCGGCACTGCGCGCTGTCGGCGTCTCGACGCCGACCCTCGTCGGCGCCGTCCTCGGGCAGGGGCTCGGGATCGGCTTGCTCGGGAGCGCCGTCGGGGTCGGCCTCGCGCCGATCGCCGCGAGCGCGCTCAACGCCGTCGTCGCCGATCTCACGGGGTTCACCGAGCTCGTCCGCACGCCGCTGTGGGTCCTGGGGGGCGGCGCCGCGCTCGCGCTCCTCATGGGCACCCTCGGCGCGGCCGTCGCCGCCTGGCGGGTCGTCCGGGTCGATCCGCTCGTGCACCTCGCGGACGGGTAGGTGACCTGCCCGGGGGCCCGAGTGCCGAAGCGCCGAAGTTAAACGCCTCCGAAGGGTATCAGACGGTAATGAGCCAGGACGCGCGGTCCGAGGGCGATCTGACGAACACCGGCATGGCCCTCAAGCACGACCGCGAGTGGGACTACGAACTCGACCGGATCGAGGAGGCGGTGCGGGAACGCGACGCCGACACCGTCGGCCTCCAGTTCCCCGAGGGGCTGAAACGCCGCGGCCCGCGCGTCGCCGACGACCTCCGGACGCTTCTGCCCGACGACGTCACCGTCATGCTCTCCGGGCAGCCCTGCTACGGCGCCTGCGATCTCGACACCTACCTGATGAAACGCACCGACGTGTTCGTCCACTTCGGGCACTCCCCGATGAAGGAGTCGGAGAAGATCATCTACGTTCCCCTCTTCTCGAACGTGGACGTCTTCCCGATCATGGAGGAGTCCCGCGACGATCTCGCGGATCCCGACGACGACCCCGACGTCGGCCTCGTCACCACCGCCCAGCACATGAACAAGTTCGACGAGATGCGCGAGTGGCTGGAGAACCGCGGCCACGAGGTCCACGTCCGGCGGGGCGACGAGCGGTTGACCAACGAGGGGCAGGTGCTGGGCTGCAACTACGCCTCCGCGGACGTCGACGCCGACCAGATCCTCTACGTCGGCGGCGGCAAGTTCCATCCCCTCGGGCTGGCGATGGAACACCCCGACAAGAAGGTCATCATCGCCGACCCCGTCAACAACGTCGTCAAGATAGCTGACACGGAGAAGTTCATGAAGCAGCGCTACGCCTCGGTTCACAAGGCGATGGACGCCGAGGAGTGGGGCGTCATCTACTGTACGAAGATCGGCC
>CAYSJP010000217.1:0-4189 GCA_964431395.1 uncultured Halobacteriales archaeon | reverse complement strand
GATGCCGGGCGACGACGACACCCACCCGATCCCCGATCTGACGGGGTACATCACCGAGGGGCAGATCTACATCGACCGCGACCTGAACAGCCAGGGCGTCGAGCCGCCGATCTACGTTCCGCCCTCCCTCTCCCGGCTGATGGACGAGGGGATCGGTGCCGAGCTCACCCGCGAGGACCACGGCGACGTCTCCGACCAGCTGTACGCCGCCTACGCGGAGGGCGAGGACCTGCGCGACCTCGTGAACATCGTCGGCCGCGAGGCCCTCTCGGAGCGCGACAACATCTACCTGGACTTCGCCGACAGGTTCGAGGAGGAGTTCGTCCAGCAGGGGTCCACGACCGACCGCGACGTCGAGGAGACGCTCGACATCGGCTGGGAGTTGCTCTCGATGTTCCCCGAGGCCGAACTCAACCGGATCGACGAGGACGTCATCGAGGAGTACTACCACGGGGAGCAGGCCGAAGAGGTCACCGCGGACTGACCGGGCGGCGTGACCACGCTGCGTGGGAGTCCACGACCGGCCATACCAGTTTGAATCAACCTTTATTATACCGGCGGCGGATCTGTACGGTGAGACGCGTCCGAAGGGGGAATCCGGCGTTTCCGTTCGTCGGCACGGTCGGATCCGACGGAGATCGCCCGACGGATCCCGACGGAGTGGCCCACTCGGCGCGTACGGGGGCGACCGCGCCGGGCGGCCGAGCCGTGAATCGCCGACACCACGCAGGGACCGGGATTACATGATAGCCACGTATCTGGAGTTTCACGCGCTCTTTCTCACGCCGCCGATCCTCGCGGTACTGCTCGTCGCGCGAACGCGCTTCGAGTCGCGACGGCGCCTCGAGTGGGCGGGGATCGGGCTCATCGTCCTGATCGCGCTCGTGTACACGACACCCTGGGACAACTACCTGATCGCGGTAGGGGTCTGGGAGTACGGACCCGGCACCGTCACGGAGACCGTCGGCCTGGCGCCGGTCGAGGAGTACGTGTTCATCGTCCTCCAGCCGGTCGTGACGGGCGTTCTGCTCTACGCCTTCGAACCGCCGACCGTGGAGGTGTCGGTCTCGAGGCGCGACCGCGTGGTCGGAGCCCTCGCCGGCGGGGTCGTCGGGATCGTCGGAGCGGCGTTCCTGCTCTCCACCGAGACCTTCTACCTGGGGGCGATTCTCGCGTGGGGCGGGCCCGTGTTGAGTCTCCAGTGGGGGTTCGGCTGGCCGTACCTCCGGCGTGTCTGGCGTCGACTCGCTCTCGGGGTGGCCCTCCCGACCGCGTACTTCGCCAGCGTCGACCGGGTCGCGATCGATGCCGGGGTCTGGATCATCTCGGGTGAGTATACGACCGGGGTGACCGTCGCCGGTCTCCCGATCGAGGAGGGGGCGTTCTTCCTGATAACCAACCTCTTCGTCGTGCAGGGGCTGTTGCTCTACTCGTGGGTACTACGGCGATGAGCGGCGGAGCCGACCGTGCCGTGGCCGAATCGCTCGCGAGGACGACCCTGTGGCCCTCGCGTTTCGCGATCGCCGTTCTCGCGGCGGCGTTCTCGGTCGGTCTCGTCTTGCCCGAACGGCTCCGGTATCTGCCCCTGATCGCGAGCGTCGCGCTGGTCGGACTTCCACACGGCGCCGTCGACCACCTCGCGATCCCGCGGGCGAGGGACGAGGAAACCTCCCCGCGGTGGCTGGCGCGTGTCGGCCTCCTGTATCTCCTGGTGGGCGGTGCCTACGCCGGCCTCTGGTTTCTCGCGCCCGGGCTCTCGGCACTCCTGTTCATACTCATGACGCTGGCCCACTGGGGGCAGGGTGATCTCTGGCCGCTCCTGTCGGTGACCGGCGCCGATCACCTCCGGTCCGGAGTCCACCGCCTCGGGACCCTGCTGGTGCGGGGGGGACCCCCGATGCTCGTCCCGCTCTGGTTCTTTCCGGGGCGCTACCGCGCGGTCATCGAAGCCATCGTCGGCCGGTTCGGAGTGTCGGGAACCGCGCTCGATCCGGTGTTCGACCCCGAGGTGCGGGCCGCGGTGGTCGGCGGGCTGGCCGTCCTCTCGGTCCTCGTGCTGTTCGTCGGGCTCCCGGGAACGGACGACCGCGTGGCCTGGACGACCGACGCGGGCGAGACGGCGCTGCTCTGGTGGTTCTTCGCCGTGGTCCCGCCGGTGTTCGCGATCGGCGTGTACTTCACCGTCTGGCACTCGCTTCGCCACGTCGGACGGCTGGTCGCGACCGACCCCGAGGGGCGTGGGGCGCTCGGGGGCGATCGCCCGCTCGCGGCGTTCGGCCGGTTCGCGCGCGAGGCGACGCCGCTCACGCTACTCTCGCTCGTCGGGCTCGTCGGGCTGTACGTCGCCGTTCCGGACCCCCCGACCGACGTCGGGGAGTTCGTCGGGCTGTACCTCGTGTTCATCGCCGTCCTGACGCTGCCCCACGTCGTCGTCGTGGCCGTCATGGACGCCGAACAGGGCGTCTGGAGCGCGGAGTCCTCGACGTCTTCCCCGCGCTGAAGCGGGCGGCTCTCTCCTCGCATTTCCGTAAAGCGTTAACCCCTACGGGGAAAAGAGGCGGATAACTGATGGCGGACGACGTCAAGCCCACCCGAAAGGAGCTCATGGAGATCGAGGAGCGCATCGAGCTCTCCGAACAGGGCCACGACACGCTCGAACAGAAGCGCGACAAGCTCATCATGGACTTCATGGACATCATGGACCAGGCCCAGGACGTCCGGTCGGACCTGGAGGCGGACTACGGTCGGGCCCAGGAGTCCATCGACAAGGCACGCGCCATGGAGGGCGACGTGACGGTCCGGGGCGCGGCGGCCGCGCTGAAGGAACACCCCGAAATCACCATCGAGTCGAAGAACCTGATGGGCGTCGTCGTCCCGCAGATCGAATCCACCCGAGTGAAGAAGACGCTCGATCAGCGCGGCTACGGCGTGCTCGGCACCTCCGCCCGGATCGACGAGGCCGCCGACGCGTACGAGGACCTGCTCGATCGGATCATCCTCGCCGCCGAGGTGGAGACGGCGATGCGGAAGCTACTCGAGGAGATCGAGCAGACCAAGCGCCGCGTCAACGCCCTGGAGTTCAAGCTCCTGCCCCAGCTCCGGGAGAACCAGGAGTACATCGAGCAGAAACTGGAGGAACAGGAACGCGAGGAGGTGTTCCGAATGAAGAAGATCAAGGACAAGAAAGAGGAGGAAGAACGGGAGGAACGCGAGGCGGCGGAGACGGAGGCGGACGCCGAGAAGGCGACGGTCACCTCCGACGACTGAGCACGTCACCCCTTCATGGACTGTTCCGCCTGCGGTCACGACGTAGTGACCTTCCGCGTTCCGGCCACGCTCCGCGACCACGCCCCCGGAGAGACCGCCGCGGTCTGCACGCGGTGTCTCGCGCTCCAGGAGGCGGCCGACGCCGCGCTCGAACCCGCGAGCGACCGCCCCGGCGGCCCGAATTTCTCGGCGATAATCGACGCCTTCCCGGAGGACGACGCCGGCGCCGCGATGGCGCTGGGGGTCGGCCTGATCGTCGACTCGCTCGCGCTCAACCGCGCTGCCATCGGCGACTGCATGGCGTACGTGAGCGACCACGGGGTCGACCCCTGGCTCGTCCTCGAGCGCCTGGCCGCCAGCGGGGCGATCCAGTCGGAAGCCGACCTCGAACGGGCGCGCCGGCAACTGCAACAGCTGTTAGAGTGAGTTATACCCCGGTGGAGTACCGGAGAATGCCCGCGACCCCGCCGAAGGCCGACAGCAGCTGTTCGCCCTTCTCGAAGTCGGTGCTGATGAACTGGGTCTCGGTGCCCCGCTGGTCGGCAATCGCGATGAGGTGGTCGATGGCGTCCTCGCGTTCGCCCTCCGCGACCGTCTCGCCACACTCCGAGCACTCGTGGCCCTCCGGCTCCTCGTGGGGGCCCAGCAGGACCCGTTCCTCGTGGCCCTCCGAGCACTCGTAGGTGACGACGTCCTGGCGGAGGTCCTCGGAGATGAGCAGGGTCTCGACGGAGCCCATCACCAGGTTGCGGCGGGTGGGCTCGAACCCGTAGGTCGCCAGGTCGCCGTCGTGTAGCTCCTTGAAAAAGCGCTCCATCGCGTTCTTGTCGCCCATGAGTTCGGCGTCGGCGAGCGCCTCGCTCCCGGCGTCGACGAGATCCGAAAGCCCGGACTCGTCGGTGTAGGAGACGTCGAACTTGCC
>CAYSJP010000216.1:0-4197 GCA_964431395.1 uncultured Halobacteriales archaeon | reverse complement strand
TAATTGCCTACAACAGTCATTATCACTCGTCCTGGAACGCCGAGATGACGCCGTCAGAGGCGTCCGGGTCGGCCGCGATAATGTAGCGTTCGCCGGCCGTCAGTCGAGTCTCGGAGGTGGCCGTCCGTTCTCCACCAGCCCCGGAGATCACGAGGCTTCCGGCCGGGAGGTCGACGTCGTTGAGCAGCTGCCCCGCGACCGACGAACCGGGCGCGACGCGGATATCTAACACTTCCATCTCGCCGGTGACGTCCTCGAGGGTTCGCACGTCACTCCCGCTGAGTGCGTTCACCGCAGTCTTGACGCTCGCACGCTCCGGAAACACGACCTCGTCGACGAGCTGCTCGTACTCGTCGCCGTCGGCGTCGGTGATGCGCGCGACCGTCCGGATGTCCGGCTGGAACGTTCGCGCGGCCAGGCAGACCGCCAGATTCGTGCTGTCGCTGTTGGTCAGCGCACCGATGACGGTCGACTCCTCGGTGAGGACGCTCGACAGCACTGACGGATGCGTCGCGTCGTCCACGACCGTCTCGATGTCGCCCGACTCCTGCTCGCGCGCACTGTCCGGGTCCCGCTCGATGATCGTCACTTCGTGTCCCCGTCGTTCGAAGAACCGCGAGACTCGAAACCCGACGCGCCCGCCGCCGGCGATCACTATGTGACTGTTGGTACTCATACTCGTGAACTGTGGTAGCGTACGGTAAAGGCCGTTGCTTGGGGGAGCATGTAGCTCCCGATAGTGGTGGGCCGCTCGTTGCGGGCACCCCCTGTGCGGGATGGTCCTGCCCTGGAAGGGGCGCATCGCCGACACGCCCCCAACCGGTTTGTCGTTCCGGCCCGTTCGTTCGAACATGCCTACCGTCGAGTTCCAGGGCCGAACGATCGACTGCTCGGAGGGTGAGGTGCTTCGTGACGTGCTGCTGGCTGCGGGCGAGTCACCACACAACGGGCGGGCGGACACGCTCAACTGTCGGGGCCACGC
This sequence comes from uncultured Halobacteriales archaeon, assembly GCA_964431395.1. Classification (GTDB taxonomy): domain Archaea; phylum Halobacteriota; class Halobacteria; order Halobacteriales; family Hikarchaeaceae; genus CAYSJP01. The sequence continues at coordinate 3,215 of CAYSJP010000216.1, read as the reverse complement.
GTCGTGTGGGACCTGTGCCGTCGCGATCGACGGGCCGACGTCCGAGCCGACCTCCCGGGAGCGGACGCGCCTTTCGATGCCTCCGCACGGAGGCGACGAACGCCTCCGGCTGGCCTGTCAGACACGCGTGCAGGGGGACCTCACCGTCCGGAAGTACCCCGGATTCTGGGGCCAGCACACCGACGAACCGACGACCGGCGGGGGCGGAGACCGATGATGAATAGTGTAGCCAATTACCGGATCGACCGCCCGACTGCGAGCGGCAAAACGCCACACTAGTCATCACGGGAGGTACGGTTCGGCAGAAACGTTGGAATTTATTTGTGTCGAGGACTTCATTGGAAGTAGCATGGATCGTACCAAACTGATCGCGGTCGTTGCGATAGTCGCAATCGCCGTGATAGCACTCCGACGCAAGGCGCCGACGGGGGCGGACTCGGAATCGGAGTCCGAGGGTGTCGATCGGATAGACTGATCGCGGTACGGTCGCTCTTCCGGCGCTCGGCCTCACCGTTCCCCACCGGATCACCACCGGATATTAAGAGCCTGGTTCAGCATATGTACCGGCATGTCCGCCACGTTCCAAGGCCTGACCATCGATCGACTCGGTCACGCTAGCCTCCGTATCGAGACACGGACCGGTCGCATCGTATACATCGACCCGTGGTCGGAGGTCATGGAGTCCGAGCCACACGACGGCGATCTCGTGTTCGTCACGCACGATGATTCCGACCACTACGATCCGGAGGCGATCGAAGCGGTGGCCGAACCGACCGCCACCATCGCAGTCTACGAGGCTATCGACACCAGTGCCCTCGACGGTGACGTCGTCACGCTCCCGCTCGATGGTCACGTCACCGTCGACGGTGTCGACGTCAGCACGATTCCCGCGTACAACGACCCGGCCGGGGAGCACGTCACGGAGGAGGGCGACCCGTTCCACGCCGAGGGCGAGGTCATCGGCCTCGTGCTCACGCTCGGCGAGGTGCTCGTGTTTTTCCCGTCGGATACTGACTTTCTTCCCCACCACGAGTCGATTTCGATCGACGTGCTCATCCCGCCGATCGGCGGTCACTACACGATGGATCGACGCCAGGCCGCGGAGTTCACCCGGAGCGTCGAACCGGAACTGGTCGTTCCGGTCCACTACGACACGTTCGACGCGATCGAAACGGACGTCGATGCCTTCGCCACGACGGTGGAGGACGCCGGCATCCGGGTCGAAGCGATCTGACCTGGAGTTGCGGTCGCGCCGCGATGAGCCGACTGTCCGGTCCGGACCGTATCGGTCTCCATCCGGGTGTATCGGTCAGTTGCTCTCGATCGGGAACCCGGTCTCGTCGATGTACGCGAGGGCCGCATCGAACGCGTTCTCGACGGTTTCGAACGTCCCCTCGTGATCCCACTCACCCTCGGGCGACGCGGTGTACACGTCGAAGTCACCGCCCCGGTACTCGTGAGATTCGACGTACAGTTCCTCCTCGAGAGCGTCGCCCTCGAGAAGCAACCAGATACCCAGTTCCTTCCCGCCTTCCAGGTCGCGCCGTCTCCGCCAGTGCATGGTTGATGATCGTCCGCACGCGACCTAAATGCCAGGCTGCCGGACCCGACATTTACTCGACGAGCACCCGGTCGGTGAGCCAGTGTCCGTCGAGGGCGCCCTCGCGCCGTGAGGAAAGACCGAACACGTACGTCACCGTGCGCCCGTCGGGGCCGGTGAGCGTGACACGCTGCTCGGCGGTGGTTCCGTCCCGTTCCATCGGCCCGGTCGTCGCCTCCACGTGGTCGACCATCGGAGCGTACTGCGGTCCGGTGACCATCCGCACGAACCGGTCGAACGGCCCGGTGGTACGCCGGTTGCCCGGTGACGCGAAGTTGTACGCAGTGCCGATCCCCGCGTTCTCGAACGGATCGTCGTTGGTCGCGAGCGCGTCGAGTTGAACACTGACGACTCGCTCGGGGCCGTGCGCGGGATCCGGTGTCGGGAGATCAGCGATGGGGTAGTCACTCGGCATGAGGTATCAGTTCGTTAGGAGAGGAGACGTATCAACTGCCCGCCGGTGGTGAAAGGGTCTTTTGCCCCGCGAGCGTTCGTCCCGTATGGGTGACCTCGGAAAGATCGACCGCGAGTTCTTCGAGCGGGTGGTGTTCCCTCGCCTGGGAGCCGACCGCGCGGACGTCTCCGTCGGACCGCGCCACGGCGTCGACTTCGGCGTCCTGTCCGTCGACGACAGCGCCGTGGTGCTGGCGACCGACCCCGTCTCGGTGCTGCCGGATCTGGGATGGGAGCGGGCAGGCCGACTCGCCCTGGAAGTGGTGCTCGCGGACGTGGCCGTCTCCGGGATCGGCCCGACACATCTGACGATATCGCTGTCGATGCCCCCCGACACGACCGACGACGACCTCGAAGCGCTGTGGCGGGGCATCGACGGCCACGCGAGCGACCTGGGCGTGAGCATCGTCGCGGGCCACACCGCCCGGTATCCGGGCATCGACACCTCCTGGGTCGGCGCGGCGACGGCCATCGGCGTCGGCGATCCCGCCGATCTGGTGCGCCCCGACGGCGCCGAACCCGGGGACAGCCTGATCGTGACGACCGGCGCCGCCGCCGAGGTGGCGGGACTGTTCGCCTCCACGTACCCCGAGGCGCTGGGCCTGTCGGCGGAGACCGTGGCCACGGCGCAGGAGCGCGTCGCGGACATCGAGGTGGTGGCCGACGCGCGGACGGCGGCGGCGGCCGGCGACGTGAGCGCGATGCACGACGCCACCGAGGGCGGCCTCCAGGGCGCGCTCGTCGAGATGGCCCGCGGCGCGGGCGTCCGATTTGACGTCGACGCCGGGCGGGTGCCGACCGCCCCCGGGGCGCCCGCGGTCTGTGAGGCCGTCGCCGTGGACCCCTGGACCGTCTCGAGCGCCGGAACCCTCGTGATCGCCGTCGCGGAACAGGACGCCGACGCGGTCGTGGCGGCGTTGCGAGAACGGGACACTCGTGTCGCCGTCGTCGGTTCGGTGGAACGGGGTGAGGGCGTGTACGTCGACGGCCAGCGTCGGGCGATGCCCCGAACGGACCCCTCCTGGGCCGCCGCCGAACGCCTGGTCGAGGAGGGGTAGACACGCGAACACCGTTGGCGGCTGTCGGGAACCCACAGGCGCCACCTTCGTCGCCGGGGCGGTGACCGAGTGTGCGGCCCTGATAATGACTGTTGTAGGCAATT
>CAYSJP010000215.1:0-4222 GCA_964431395.1 uncultured Halobacteriales archaeon | reverse complement strand
GGGATCGAGGCGATGTGTTGCATCCCGGCGATGTTGGCGACGTACCGCAGGTCGCCCGCCCCGGCGGCCGCCTCGATCATGACCCCGACGTCGCCGTCGTCGGTGAGGTCGGTCGGAACCTCCAGTATCTCGCCGGGGGCGTCCACGCCGGAGGCGAGGTCGACCGTCTCCGCGAGTCCGTCCTCGTCGATGTCCGCGCCGACCACCGTGAGGCCGTTGGCCGCGAGGGCGACCGCGGTCGCCTGCCCGATGCCGGACGCGGCGCCCGTCACGACGGCGACGGTGTCGGGGCCGAAGTGTGGGTCCTCGAGCACCAGGAGGTCGTCGGCAGTCAGTTCCGGTTCGGTCAACGCTGATTCCCTGGAGGACATGCGTAAGTATCCCGACGCGGTCGTCGCGTAAAGGGCTGTGCCAAGCGTGTGGACCCCTTGCACGCCGGCGCTCGGCGGCACACAGCGAGAGTAATCACCGTCAGTCGAACAGCGCCGAGACGTCTTCCTCTCCGGGGGTCCAGCCGACGAACTCCCCGCCCTCGAAGGGTAGGTCGACGGCGGCGATGTAGTTGCAGAGTCCGACGTAGAAATCGACGAGCAGCCCGAGGGCGACGATCTCACCGGGAGAGTACCGCCGGGTGAGCGCGTCGTGGATCTGGTCGGTCACGGTTCCGGACTCGACGGCGCGGGCGTACTGCAACAGGACGTACTCCTCGTCGTCGAACACCGAGAGGTCGTCGCCCCCGATCGCCCGCATCTCCCCCACGGTGACGCCCTTCTCGCGGGCGATGTCGACGTGCTGGTGCCACTCGTATCGCGCCCCGCGGGCCCGCGCGACGGCGAGGATGGCGAGTTCCTTGCGCCGCTGGCCGAGCTGGTCGTAGAGGACGTTCAGGTACTCCAGCGTGGCCTCGAGCACCTCGGGGTTGTGCGCCCACACGCGGAAGACGTGGCGATCGCCGAGGTAGTCGTCGGTGAACAGGTGGTGGTACTCCTCGGGGATCTCCTCCAGCTCGAGCAGTGGAAGGCGTGTCATGGGCGGTATCGGCAGTGGAATCCCGCGACCCGGCGGTAGAACGCCGGGACGATCTCGGTCCGGACGTCGGCGTCCGGGGGATCCCCGAACGCCTCCTCGGTGAGCGCGCGTGCGTCGTCGATCGCCAGTTCGACGTGGGTCGGAACCTCCGGCTCGTCGACCGCGTCGAGGTACGCCCCGACGAACGCCGACTCGAGACGATCGAAAAACGACCCCGGACCGGACTCGCGGTCGCCGGCCTCCCGGAACCGGTAGTACGTTCGCGTGACGAGGTCGACCCCGTCGTCGACGCCGTGATCGCTGAACGAACCCGTCGTGGTGCAGTCCGCCGGGAACCGTCCGCCGCGTGGGATGTCGTGGTGTCCCATGCGTGGTAGTTCGGACGATTACGATAAGTAACTCGCGTGGGTGTGTGCGTGGACTACACGGCCGATCGGGGTCAGTGGACCTCGCGCCGTCCGGCGCGTTCGCACGGACGTTATCCCGACCCGGGCGCTGCCCGCACGGTTCGGCGCTCGGGGAAGGTGTACAGCCAGAGGATCCCCAGGCCGAGGCCGTACGCGAGCATGACCGGGATGGTGACGAGGAGCATCGACAGCACCGTCCCCGGCGTGAGCAGCCCGGCGGCGACGAGCGTGCCCAGCACGACGACCCGCCAGCGCCTCCGGAGGGTGCCATAGGAGACGATGCCGCCGCGGTGGAACAGGATCATCGTCACCGGGACGTCGATCAGGAGGCCGATCCCGACGGTCGTGAAGAAGATGAGCCAGAAGAAGTTGCTCACCCGGTAGGCGATCTCCATGTCCGCCTGGAGGGCGTCCCAGACGAGATACGAGATCACGCTCGGCGCGACGAACAGGTATCCGATCGCACTCCCGAGGAACAACCCGGCGGCCATGGCGCCGGTCCAGCCGAAAAAGACGTTGCGGTTGCCGCTGGCGAGTCCGCGTTCCTTGAGTGCCGGCCACGCGTAGTACAGGAGGACGGGCAGCGTTGCGAGCAGCCCCAGGAGGACGGAGATCTTCACCTCGAAGACGAGCGCCTCGACGGGGTGGAGGACGACGATGCGGACCGACTCGATGTCGGCAGTCCCGACGGCTTCCGGCAGCCGGCTCAGGAAGTCCTCCCTGATCTGCCCGATCCCGCCGGAGTAGAGAAAGTAGAAGACGGCGACCATGACCGCGATGAACACGAAGAAGATCCGGAACACCTTCGAGCGCAGGCTCGCGGCGATGAACCTGAGGTCGTGGTAGTACCCGCCGATGTCGTCGGGGTCGGTCTCGTCGTCGGTGATCGAGTCGAACATCGTCGCCGTCGCGCGCTCGACCCGACCCGGGGGTGGGTCTTTCTCGTCTCGCTCGCTCGCGTCCGCGTCTCCCTCGTCGCCGTCACCGGACGCCTCCTCGGCCTCGTCGTAGCGGTCGAGGATGGCCTGTGCCTTCTCGGGCTGGTCGTCGTCCATCGCCTCGTTCGCGGCCGCCAGAGCGTCCGCCTCCTCGAGTTCGGCGAAGGCTTCCGGCGGGGCGGCCCGGACGCCGGCGGCGTCGAGGGTGTCGAGGTCGATCGCCGTCGGGTCGCCGTACTCCCCTTCGTCGTCCTCCAGGGACGGCCAGGCGTAGTACAGCACGGCGGCCAGGGCAACGACCAGACCGAAGATCCCCGCGAGCGCCAGCGTTCCGGCGTCGCCGGCGAGGGGGGCCAGCGACTCCACGTCGATCGGGGCCGGGCGATAGCCGGCGGGCAACTGTGGGAGGACCGACTCGTTCACCACGTCCACGCCCTGCGCGAAGAACAGCCAGCCGAGACCGCTCGCGAGGACGAAGCTCCCGGCGACCCGGTGGAGGTTCGAGCGCACGTCCGCGCCCATCCCGCGGAGGCTCCCGCCGCGCTTGAACGCCACCGCGAGGCGCGCCAGGTAGAGGCTGACGCCGTAGAGGATCACGAGCGGCCCGGCCCACATGGCCTGCGTGAACGGGTCGGGCGGCGAGAACAGGGCGCCGAAGCCGAACATGCCGACGACGGCGTACCGCCAGTTGTCGCGGAAGGTCTCGTACTTGATGATTCCGGAGTATGAAAACGCCGTGATCAGCAGGGGAAGCTGGGCGGCGACCCCAAAGGAAAAGGCGAGGATGAAGATGAACTCCGTCCAGTAGACGATGGAGTAGCTGTTGACCAGCCCCGCGCTGTCGGCGTTCTTCGCGAGAAAGTCGAACATGATCGGGAAGAAGATGTTGTAGGAGTAGACGATGCCGCCGAAGAACAGCGCGATCGCGAAGGCCGCGATCCCGCCGATCTGCGGGGTGGCGAGGCCGTCTTTCGGGTACCACCCGCGGGCCTTCAGCGGTTCGCGGGAGTAGTAGAGAAACGCCGGAATCGCGAGGACGATGCCGACCACGATGCCGACTTTCGCCTGCATCAGTATCACGTCGAAGGGCGTGATCGCGACCGTCTCGGGTTGAGCGCCCTGCAGGTTCTCGATCTTCGGGAGCAGGTCGGCCTCCAGCACCGGCCAGATGAACGCTCGCATGGCGTAGATCGTCAGGATCAGCCCGATGACGAAGATGAGGAACACGCGGCGGAGCTTGTGCTGGGCGGCAGACAGCAACTCCCCCGCGGTCTGCTTGCCCGAGGAGAGCGTTTCCCTGGTTCCGGAGCCGAGGAATCCGTCCTGGGCAGACATTCGTTCGAAGCATAGCTGCCACCCCATTATCAATCTTCTCTCCTGGAACGACTGCCCCGACCGCCATCGTGGTTCCCGGGCCGACCGATCCAGCCCCTGCTCCGATGGCGGAACCAGCCGATCGAGCGACCAGGTGACGTCCGGGGGTCACAACACCGGACGAAAAGGCCTATAACAGGGAGACCGAGTACAAGTGAACGATGGCCGATCCCGCGTCGCCCGGCGACGAGGACGCCGACTCCCGGGAAGAGGATCCCGCCGAAGCGCCCGAGAGCGACGCGGACGAGGAGAACGCCGGCGGGAGAAGTGCCGAGGACGAATCATCGGGCGCCGAGGGCTTCGAGGGCATCCCCGGGGTCGGCCCGGCGAAGGCCAGGGCGCTTCGCGAGGCCGGTTTCGAGTCGGCCGCGGACCTCCGGGCGGCGACTCCGGAGGGACTCTCGGAGGCGAGAGGCGTCGGAGAGAAACTCGCGGGGCGGATCAAAAACGAGGTCGGCGGCGCCACAGGCGACG
>CAYSJP010000214.1:0-4225 GCA_964431395.1 uncultured Halobacteriales archaeon | reverse complement strand
CGGGAACCTCGCCGGCGGAGAACACGACGACGGTGTGGGAGAGGTCGGTCTCCGCGGAGTCGGTGGCCGACTCGAAGCCCACGGTGCCGGAGACGGTGTACTCGCCGTCGGCGTCGTCGGGCGCGCTGATCTCCCAGGTGATCTCAGCGGTGCCCTGTGTCTCGAGTTCGTCGAACGTCGTCGGGCCGTCGGTGCTGATCGACAGCCCCTCCGGCGCCGTCAACGACACCTCGACGTTCCGGATCGGAAACAGATACGGGTTCTGGATGTTCCCGGTCAGCGTCGTCGTCCCGCCCGGGGACACCGACCCGCCCCCGCTGAACGAGATGATCGAGGGTGGATCCGACGGGATGTCCTGCCCCGGGGTCGACGTCTCCGTCGCCGTGTCCCCGGGCGTCGTTCCCGTCGCTTCGGTCGCCGTCGGCGTCTCCTCGGCCGTCGTCTCCATCGGCGCCTCCGTCTCCTCCGGCGTCGGCGTCTCCGTCGCCGTCCCGTCGCCGTCGCCCCCACACCCCGCCAGACCGGCGATACCCACCGCGCCCAGCGTCTTCAGGAACCGGCGTCTGTTCGTGCTGTCGGTCGCGTCCCCGCCAGTCGTGTTCCGTCGCATACCGCGACGAACGGGTTTTACATAAATAATAGTTAGTGGGCCGATCGACGTTCCCGGCTCACTCGATCAGCCGCTCGATCTCGGTCACGAGGATGTCGCTGGCGCCGCGCTCCCGGGCGGCGTTGATCGTCTCGAACACGTCGCGCTCGGCGACGACCGCGTGGAAGGCCACCTTCCCGTCGCCGGCGATGTCCATCACCGTCGGGCCGCCGAGGCCGGGAACGACCTCCGTGACGTCCTCGACCCGCCCCTCGGGGACGTTCATCATGAGGTAGCGCTTGCCCTCCGCGTCGATCACCGAGCCGAGAGCGGTCTCGATCTGGCGTGTCTTCTCCGCCCCGCTCACGTCCTCGCGGGCGAACAGCCGGACCGAACTCGACAGGAGTTCCTCGACCTCGGCGAGGCGGTTCATCCGGAGCGTGGTTCCCGTGGAGGTGATGTCGACGATGGCGTCGGCCATGTCGACGTGGGGGGTGAGCTCCGTCGCGCCGCTGACCTCGACCACCTCGGCGTCGATCCCGCGGTCGTCGAGGAACCGGCGAGTGATCGCCGGGAATTCGGTAGCGATCGTCCCCCCGGAGACGTCCTCGGCGCGCTCGATGTCGCCGTCCTCGGGCGCCGCCAGGACGATCCGGCACTGGCCGAACTCCAGATCCAGGAGGTCGATCACGTTCTCGACTTCGGCCTCCCGGACCTGATCGAGACCGGTGATTCCCAGATCGGCCGCCCCGTCGGCGACGTACTCGGCGATGTCGGCCGCGCGGACGTACAGCACCTGCACCTCGGGGTCGACCGTGTCGGCGTACAGCTTCCGGTCGGACCCCGCCTCGACGTCGAGGCCCGCACGGTCGAGAAGATCGAGCGTCGGGTCGTGGAGCCGTCCCTTGTTGGGGACCGCGATTCGCATGTGTCGGGGTTTGCCGCCGGCGGGTTTGTGTGTTTCCTTCCGGCCGCGAACCCGGCCGACCCGGGGCCGCCAACGGATACATGAGAGTGTGGACCGTACTACGACCTGATGAGCGAGACAGCCACGTTCGCTGGCGGGTGTTTCTGGTGTGTCGAGGCGGCGCTGAAAGAACTCGACGGGGTAGTCGAGGCCACCTCCGGCTACTGCGGCGGCCACGTCGATGACCCGGGGTACAGGGAAGTCTGCTCGGAGACGACCGGCCACGCCGAGGCCGTACAGGTCGAGTACGACCCCGATCGCATCAGCTACGCCGACCTCCTGGAGGTGTTCTTCACGATCCACACCCCGACGACGAAGGACCGGGAGGGCCCCGACGTGGGCAGCCAGTACCGCTCGGCGATCTACTACCACGACGACCGGCAGCACGACCTCGCGGAGAACTACATCGAGGCTCTCGAGGAGAAGGGCGGCTACGACGACCCGATCGTGACCGAACTCGAACCCTTAGAGCGGTTCTGGGTGGCCGAGGAGTACCACCAGGACTACTTCGAGAAGAACCCCTCGGACGCCTACTGCCGGATGCACGCCAAGCCGAAGGTCGAGAAGGTGCGAGAACGGTTCGACTCCCTCACCGAGGGTCGGGCAGCAGATTGAGTGCCGATGGCAGACGACGGGGAGACGACGGTCCCGATCGAGTGCCGGGCGTGTGAGACGGAGACGGACGTCCCGCTCCGGGACCTGCCGGAGGTGCTGGTCGAACACAACGAGCGCCGACACGACGGGGAGTCCATCGCCCAGGTCGACCCCGCTCTCGCCGACGGGATCGCCGACCTGGCGGCCGAGGATATGGGCCTCGTCGACTAAAGCTCGAAGGGGTCCGGGAACAGATCCGCGAGGGTCCAGTGACGGTGGCCACCCTCGGTCTTGCTGTAGACGTCCAGGGTTGGACCACAGAACTCGGCGATGATCTGGCGACAGTGCCCGCAGGGAACGACTCCGGACCGGTCGAGGTCGGCGATCGCGATCCGTTCGAACTCCGTCTGCCCGTCCGCCACTGCGGTCGAGATGGCGTTTTGCTCCGCGTGAGTGGAGGGATTGAACGCCGCGCTCTCGACGTTACACGCTGCGTACGTCTCCCCGGACGTCGTTTCGACGGCGGCCCCGATGGAGACCCCGGAGTACGGGGAGTACGCGTTCTCGGCTGCCAGTTCTGCCTGGGCCAAAAGTTCGGACGGGTCCATGCGTCGTGATACCCGGTCGTGGTGGAAAAATCACCGGAAGGGTGATCGGTCATCGAACGCCCCGCTCCCGGCCGTGCGTTCGTCACAGGCCGAGACCCGGATGCCACCGCCCGGCACCGGCGTCCGCGGCGCGCTCGTCCATGTCGGCGAGGATCGCCGCGGCCTCGCTCGCGACGCGTGCGGCGGTCCGTTCACCTTCGGTGTGGAACTCCCCGGTGACGCGGTTGGCGTAGACGGTACAGACTGCGCCCGCCCGCAGTCCGTAGATTGACGCGAGCGTCAGAATCGCCGCGGCTTCCATCTCGAAGTTGAGGACGTTCGCCGCCCGCAGGTTCTCGACGAGCTCGTCGCCCCCGGCGGCCTCGAACCCCTCGAATCCGGATCGGCCCTGTCCGGCGTAGAAGCTGTCGGTGCTGGCGGTAACGCCGGTGTGATACGGGTGCTCGAGGTGCTCGGCTGCGGCGACCAGTGCACCGACCACGCGATCGTCGGCCGTCGCCGGGTAGTCCGCCCGGACGTACTCCGTGCTCGTCCCCTCCTGGCGAACCGCGCCGGTGGTGATGACCAGATCACCCACCCCGATCTCCTCGCGGATGGTGCCACACGAACCCACCCGGAGGAACGTCTTCGCGCCGGCCCGCGCGAGTTCCTCGACGGCGATGGCCGCGGACGGCGAGCCGATGCCCGTCGACGTGACCGACAGGGGAACGCCGTCGTAGGTCCCCGTCGCCGTTCGGTACTCCCGGTGTTCCGCGACGACCTCGTGGTCGTCCCAGACGTCGGTGATCTTCTCGACCCGTTCGGGGTTTCCGGGGAGCAACACGGTCTCCGCGACGTCGCCCGCCGACACCTCGAGGTGGTACTGCTCCCCGTCTGTGGGTTGCTCGTTTTCGTCCATGATCGATCGTTTCTCCACGGCGGGACTGCTGGATCGGCGCGGAGTCCGTCGGGCGTTGACGGACTTCGAACTCCGGCCGTGTGTAGATCCCAGGCAAACATAACTGCTGTGTCGGTCGCCGGGACCAGTTTCGAGGGGCGATGGGGCCGGAACGGAGCGGTCCGATCGGGCGGAACCGGTCCGTTCTTTTCGCCGCCGCCCGAAGGCATCGCCGTGTTCAGCCTCAACGTCCCGGTTCCGGGAGAGGTTCGCCGCCTCGCCGGCGAGTTGCGTCCCCACCTGGGTGCGTTCGACTCGATCCGGGATCGGCACACGCTCGTCGCCAAGCGGCTGGACGACACGATCGAGGGGGGCCGCGCGCGTGTCGAGGGGCGTGCCAGGCAGGCACTCACGGACGCGCCGGCCTTCGAGGCGCGGGTCACCGGGATCGACTTCTTCGCGGAGCCGACCGCGGGAACCGCGCCGGTGGTGTACTTCGAAATCGAGAGCCCCGGGCTGTTTCAGGTCCACGAGCAACTCGTCGACGTGTTCGGCACCCTCGATGGGGTCGAGGGACCGGAGTACACCCC
>CAYSJP010000213.1:3048-4228 GCA_964431395.1 uncultured Halobacteriales archaeon | reverse complement strand
TCCTCGATGCTGTTCAGCTTCGTCGGGACGGAGGGGAAGCTGTACCTGAACAACGACGACGGCGAGTGGCGCTACTGGCGCCTGGAAGACGGCGAGCACGTCGAGCGCGATCTGCCGGGCATCGAGGGCTCCTGGACCTGGGAGGAGGACTACCAGGAGTCCTTCGCGAACGCCGCCGCCCACCTCGAGAACGTTCTGGACGGCGACGCGGCGAACGCCTCCCCCGGAACCGAGGCCAAGCGCTCCCTGGAGATCATCATCGGGTTTTACCTCTCGGATTACACCGGCGGCCGCGTCGAGATCCCCCTCGAGCGCCCCCTTCGGGACGTGACGGTCACGTCGTGGTAGTTCGGAAATCGCCATCCAGGGCGGGGAGTGACGGTCACGGGCCGTCCCCGGCCGTCAGTACTTATAATTGACTCCGTCGCGACCGTTTCCACATGGGAGAGGAGAATCCGGGCGTCGACCTCGGACTGTCGCAACTCGGGACCGGCGCCCTCGCGGGCGTCGCCGCGTACGTCCTCGGATTTCTGCTCTCGTTTCTCCCGGGACCAATCGCCAATCCCCGGCTCTATCCTCCGAGAGACACGGTCGACGCGACGATCAACACCACCGAGCGGCCGCGCTTCAGTGACAGTCAGTTTCCGCTGACGGAGACGATAGATTCGTTCAGCTCCGCCGGCGGGCTGTTCTACAACGCCCACTTCGTGGACATAACCCTGCTGGACAGGGAGTTCCAATCGTGGATGGTGATCCGGTCGAACGTTCTCCTCGCGGAACACGCAAACAGCACGACCGGTTACGAGCTGATCGCCGAGGACACCGATGTCGTCCTCGCCGGCCCCCCGATCCCGCCCGTCCTCCTTTTCGCCGTTCCCGTCGTTCTGCTGGCGGCCGGCGGATTCCTCGCCAACGATCGCTCGCGGGAGACGCTGCCGTCTCCCGGGGTTGCCGCCGTCTCCGGCTCCGCAGTCGTCGTCGGATATCTCCCGCTCGTCGCCGTCGGCGCGTCGACGATCCGGTTCCGAAACCCCCAGATCATGTTCGGCGAAATCAACCTCAGCAGCGCGATCCTGATCGCGGGGATCACGTATCCGGTGGTGTTCGGCGGCCTCGGCGGCTACCTCTGGCACGTCGCCCGGCGCGGCGGGGACGAGCCGTCGTCCGAGGAGGCGTCGAC
>CAYSJP010000213.1:0-2948 GCA_964431395.1 uncultured Halobacteriales archaeon | reverse complement strand
CGCCCGCGCATGCAACGACGAGGAGGGTCGTGATGACCGACGAACTCGCGTTCGAACCCGGGACGGTGACGGTCACGGTCGGCGACACCGTGGAGTGGGAGAACGCCGGCAGTCTCACGTTCACCGTGACGGCCTACGAGGAACGCATTCCGCCCGGCGCCGCGTACTTCGCCTCCGGCGGGTTCGACGCCGAAGCGGCTGCCCGGGAATCCTATCCCGGGGGCAAAATCGAGAGCGGCGACTCCTACGCGCACACGTTCCGGACGCCGGGGACCCACGAGTACTTCTGTGTGCCACAGGAGGGCGCCGGAATGACCGGCACCGTCGAAGTGCGGGAAGGGTGAGGTTCGCGGTCGCGACCCCGGTCACGTGGCCACCTCGTGGCAGTCACCCTGCGGAGCCGGTGGCTGGGGGGCCCCCTTGCCGGCCGAAAGTATAATGGACCCCGTCACGACCGTTCCCGCATGACCGAGGAGGACTTGGACATCGACATCGGGCGCTCGGAACTCGGGACCGGCGTGCTCGCCGGCGCCGTCGCGTACGTCGTCGGCTTTCTGATCTCGTTTCTCCCGGGACCGATCGCCAATCCCCGTGTTTACCCGCCGGACGACGTTATCAACGCGACGATCAACACGAGCGAGCGTGCGGCGGTCGACGACCCGCCGTTCCCGCTGACGGAGACGATAGACTCGTTCAGTTCCGCTGCCGGAGTGTTCTACAACGCCCACTTCGTCGATGTGATCATCAACTCCCAGCAAGTCGTGATTTTCCGCTCGAACGTGCTGCTCGCGGAGCAGGCGAACACGACGACCGGCTTCGGGACCGTCTCGGGAGACGACCTCGAGATCGTCCTCGCCGGTCTCCCGATACCGCCGCTCCTGCTTTTCGCGGCTCCCGTCGTTTTGCTCTCGGCCGCCGGCTACCTCCTCAACGAGCGCTCCCGGGACGGCCTCCCGACCCCGGAGTCGGCCGTCGTATCCGGCTCCGCGGTCGTCCTGGGGTACCTCCCGCTCGTCGCCGTCGTCGCCTCGATCATTCGCTTTCGGCACCAACGGATCATCTTCGGCCACATCGATCTCGTCGGCGCGATTCTGATCGCGGGGGTCGTCTACCCGGTGGCGTTCGGCGGCCTGGGCGGCTACCTCTGGCACGTCGCCCGGCGGAGGGACGACGAGTCGGCGTCGGAGGAGGCGTCGACCACGGGGTCGGCACCGCCGGAACAGGCCCCCGGCGGGGACCCACTGACGGGACCGGCGCCGGGAGCTGAACGGGCCGGTGAAACGCCCGCCGGGACGACGACGCGGGTCGCGATGACCGACGAACTCGCCTTCGAGCCCCCGACCGTGACGATCACGCCCGGAGACACGGTGAACTGGGAGAACGCCGGCAGCCTCACGTTCACCGTGACGGCCTACGAGGAGCGGATCCCTCCCGACGCCGCGTACTTCGCCTCCGGCGGGTTCGACGCCGAGGCGGCCGCCCGGGAGGCCTATCCGGATGGTGGAATCGGAAGCGGCGACTCCTACGCACACACGTTCCGGACCCCGGGGACCTACGAGTACTTCTGTGTGCCCCAGGAGGGCGCCGGGATGACCGGCACGGTCGAAGTGCGGGAACGGTAGCGCCGGCGCCAGTCCCGGGTCGGCTCACCCCGTCTCGTGTGGCGGCGGTGCAGCGAAGTTACCCGACTCGAACGCGATCGCCCCGGGTTCCTCGATCACGCGCAGGTCGTCGCGCTCGCGGGCCTCCTCGATCAGCGCGGGCGACGCGTACAGCCGGCCCAGGTGCATCGTGTCAGTCGCCCGGAGCACCCGCACCTCCTCGGGGGAGACGACGCCGACGGTCGACAGACACCCCACGAGGCCCGCGCGGTCGGTGTCGACGACCGGCGGCAGGCGGACCCCCCGGATCGTGCTCGCGGTGATGGCGTTGATGAGCGTCGTCGGCGCCTCGATCTCCTCGAGGAGGTCCCGGTGGACGAAGTCGGCCGACCCCATCCCCATCGCGTTACCGTGTGTCGTCTCGGTCAGCCCCCGGGTGTAGATGCGCTTGATGTCGGGCAGGTCGGGTGCGGGCTCGTTGATCGCGAAGGGGCGCCGGCCGATCACGTTGGTGTCCAGGCCCTGCCCGCTGACGTCCTTGCCCTGCCTGTCGAGAACGAGGATGTCCACCTCGTCGAAGGGGATCGTGGGCATGATCTCGTAGGCAGTCTCGAGGAGTTCGCGCTCCCGATCGAGAAAGCCATCCGGGCGGATCCCCTCGACGATCGCGGTGTCGTCGTGCTGATCCTCGACGATCGCGACGCCGCCGACGACGGGGAGCGCCGAAAGCAGCTGTTCGGTGATCTCGGGGATCATGTTCCGGAAGCTCCAGTCGATGGCCCACTCGTGAGCGATCTTCGCACCCCGCTGTTTGCCCATGCCGATGACGAGCATCTTCGAGAGCCCGCTCTCGACGGCGCCGTCGAAGTCCGTGTGGGGCTTGACGCGGTTGATCGGGACGATCGCGTCCGCATCGGCGGCGTTGGCGTCGGCGACGACGGGGACGTCGCGCTCCGCCGTTCGGCCCACCTCGACCACTTCCATGCTCGAGCGGATCTCACACCCCACCGTCCCCTCGTCGACGCCGAGTTCGGCCAGCATCTCGCGTTGCCCTTCCGCGGTCGCGCCGCCGTGGCTCCCCATCGCGGGGAAGACGAACGGAGAAAAGCCCCGGTCTTCGAGTTCCGCGACGACGCCTCCCGTGATCGTGCTGAGTTCGTTGATCCCCCGACTCCCGACCCCGAGCGCGATTTCACCGCCCTCGGGGATCGAATCGAGGTCGAGTTCGGCTACGGCCGCGCCGGCGCGATCCGCGAGCCGATCGGGGGGAATCGGGTCGGTCGACCAGGCCTGTTCGATCACGCCCAGTTCCGGCAGGGGCGTCTCCCCGCAGGCCTCCAGGACGGT
>CAYSJP010000212.1:0-4251 GCA_964431395.1 uncultured Halobacteriales archaeon | reverse complement strand
CGAGGCCGAGTATCGTGACGGGCCAGAAGCCAACGAACTGGCCGCGCTGTTTGTCGCCGCGCACGTAGTAGAAGTACAGCGCAAGGGCGACTGAACCGACCGATGCCAGTACGGCAGGGCCGAGACCGTCAGCACCGATTCCTTCCGCAGTTTCTATCGGCGTCTCTTCAGTTGTATCGCTCACACATCCGTTTGTGTTCGTGCAGGTAAATCACTTCTCATACCGCGAAATACGGTATCTCGGCTCAACCAGTACTGTCAGATCCAAGCGGAGTGGGCGGGCGGTCGATACGGTAATTGCCTACACGAGTCATCATCAAGGGTGCCCCGGCAACGGCGATCGGGGCGACCCCCGAACTCGATTTCTCACGCTATTCCCCCGTCGAGAGGAGGCCTCCACAACAGCCTCGAAGGATGCCAAACTGTTTCACGTCTACAACACCCTGTCCCAATATGGACGAAATCGATCCGGATACCGCAATGGTTGCCGCCGGCGTCGTGATCAGTCTGATCGCCATACTGGAGTTCTATCCGGCCTGGAAGAAAGCGCGGAAGAACTGATCGCGTCACAGGTCGAACGGGCCGGTGAGCGTTCGACACAGCGTTTCCGACCGATCAGTTCGATCGTCCGACAGCCCGCTACACGAGTCAGTATCACGCCGCGTTCCAGGGTGCGGCGGCGAAGTCGACCTGGCGCTCGCCGCGGTCCAGGTCGGCGATCCGTTCCAGATCCGTTGCGTCGAGGTCGATCTCCCGGGCGGCCCAGTTCTCCGCGACGTGGCTCCCACGGGCCTTCGGGATCGCGACGACGTTCTCCAGGGAGAGCAGCCACGCCAGCGTCACCTGGGCCACCGTGGCGTCGTGTTTCTCCGCGACGTCCGTCAGAACGGGATCGTCGAGGACCGCACCGCGAGCCAGCGGCGAGTACGCCACCAGCCAGTAGTCGTCGTCGCGGGCGTGGGCACGCAGGTCCTCCTGCTGGAGGTAGGGGTTGCACTCGACCTGGTTCGCGAAGATGGGGGCCTCGAGGACCCCCGCGGCCTCCGCCAGGTGGCGCCGCCCGAAGTTCGAGACGCCGACGTTCCGGATCAGTCCCTCCTCGTACAGCTCCTGGAAGGCCGCGAGGGTGGCCTCGGCGTCGTAGGTGCTGATGGGCCAGTGGACGTACAGCAGATCGAGGTAGTCGGTGCCGAGCTTCGCGAGGCTCTCCTCGGTGCTCCCGAGGACGTCGTCGTACGCGAGGTTACCGGTGCTCACCTTCGTGGCGAGGAACACGTCCTCCCGGTCCACGTCGGCGGCAGCGATTCCCCCGCCGACGGACGCCTCGTTCTCGTAGAGCTGTGCCGTGTCGACGTGGCGATACCCCAGTTCGAGTGCCCCGCGGACCGCCTCCCGGCACTCCTCCGGATCCGTGTTCTCCCAGGTTCCGAGGCCGAGCCGGTGTCGCTCCCCGAATGTCATACGGGGTGGTTCGGTGCTGTCGGAGAAATACCCACGGAAACGGGATGGCGAGGTGCAGTCATGATGACTCGTGTAGCGTTTTACCGCTCCGACCGCCTGACTGCGTGCGGTCGATGCGGTAATTGCCTACACGAGTCATTATCAGGCGCGCCTGCTGCCGTGGCCGGGGTAGTCCCGTTCGAAGCGGTCCTCGATCTCGTCGTGGTCGATTTCGAGGATGACGGGGCGGCCGTGGGGACAGGCGTAGGGGTTCTCACAGTCCTCCAGCGCCTCCAGGAGGGCGCGAACCGACCCCTCGGTGAGCGAGGTGTTGCCGGTGATCGAGGGGTAACAGGCCAGATCCGAGAGGAGGGCGTCGACCCGGGACTCGACGCTCGTCTCCCCCGCGCCGTCGAGAAACTCCCCGAGGACGTCCCGCAGGAGTTCGGGGTCGAGCGCGTCCGAGAAGACCGCGGGGACGGCCGCCACCGCGACGGTCCGGTCGCCCATACGCTCGGCGCGGAAGCCGAGGTCGGCCAGCGCGTCGGAAAACGCCGGGAACAGCTCGGCCTCCCGGGCCGTGAGTTCGACCTCGACGGACTCCGCGAGGGCCTGGGTCGCCGGGGAGTCCAGGCGCTCCTGGAGGCGCTCGTAGTTCACCCGCTCGTCGGCGGCGTGCTGATCGATCAGGAGGAGGCCGTCGTCGGTTTCGGCGACGACGTAGGTATCGTCCACCTGCCCCAGCACCCGCATGTCCGGCAGGCGGTCGAATGATCGCTCCCGGTCGGCCGTTCCCAGCCCGAGCGTCGACTGGGATCCGGGGGCGCGGATCCGCGCCGCGTCCCGGTCCGCGGATCCGGCAGCGCCGGACGAGCCGGGGTCGGCATCGCCAGTCGAGGCGGCCCCGGCGACCGGATCGGCGTCGCTGGTCGAGTCCGGACCGGCGGGGTCGGCGTCGCTGGTCGGGCCGGTCTCGGTGGCCCCGGTATCGCGATCGGAGACGGTCGGTCGGTCGTCACCGGTCGTCGGCTCCTCGGTCCCGCTATCGGCCGAGGAACCGGCATCGTCGGAAGCCGAGTTACCGATCTCACCCGCGGTCGTGGACCCCCCGGTCGCGTCCGTCGTGGACGTTGCTCGGGACCCCTCGGCCGTCGGCCGATCTTCGGGTCCGTCGGGCCGCCTCGCGGGGGCGTCGCCCCCTGGAGACGGATTCTCCGACTCCCCGGGTAGCTCGACGTCTTCGGGCGCGGACCGGCCCCGCGGTGCCGACGAACGCAGCAGGCCGTGATCGAGGAGCGCGGCCTCGACAGCCTCGCGCATGGCCTCCCTGACGGACGCCTCCTCGCCGAAGCGGACCTCCATCTTCCGGGGGTGGACGTTCACGTCCACGGCGTCGGCGGGGAGGTCGAGGAACACGACCGCGAAGGGGTAGCGGTCCGTCGCGAGCTGGCCGCCGTAGGCGTCGACGATCGCCCGCCGGAGGAGGGAGGCGGCGACGTAGCGATCGTTGACGTACGTCGAGACGTACTCGCGGGTGCTCCGCGTGGTCTCGGGGTGACTGACGAACCCCCGGACGCGGTCGAGGGGAGCATCCCCGGGCGGGTCGTGATCGACGGGGATCATCGATTCGGCGACCTCGCGGCCGTACACCGACAGGATCGCGCTCTCGATGTCGCCCTGGCCCGTCGTCGCGAACGTCTCCCGGCCGTCGTGAACCAGGGAGACGGCCACCCCGGGGTTGGCGAGCGCGTACCGCGAGACGATCCGGTTGACGTGGTCGAACTCCGTGCTCTCGGCCTTGAGGAACTTCCGGCGGGCCGGCGTCTCCCTGAACAGGTCGGTCACGTCGACCGTCGTCCCCTCGGGGCGGCCCGCGGGCTCGACCGAGGTCACCCCGCCGTGGTCGATCGTGAGTTCGGTCGCGCGGTCGCCGCCGCGGGGCTTCGTCGTGATCGTCGTCTGCGAGACGGCGCCGATGGCGTGTAAGGCCTCGCCCCGGAATCCGAGCGTCGCCACGCCGGCCTCGAGGTCGTCGACGTCGTCGATCTTGGAGGTGGTGTGCTGCTGGACGGCACGCTCGACCTCCTCGCGGGTCATGCCGGCGCCGTCGTCGGCGACGCGGATCCGGTCGGTGCCGCCGGCCTCGATCCCCACGTCGATGCGGCTCGCGCCGGCGTCGAGGCTGTTCTCGAGCAGTTCCTTCACGACCGAGGCGGGGCGCTCGACGACCTCGCCGGCCGCGATCTTCCGGACCGTGTCGTCGTCCAGGCGGGTTATCGTCATGCCAGTTCGTCGTGGGTGGGTAGGGCCCCCACGTTACATGTACCCGAGGTCGCGCAGGCGCTCCATCAGGTCCTCCTTGTCCTGGGCGCGACCGCCGCGTTCGGTCGTGTTCGCCATGTCCTGGAGCCACGCCGGCTCCTCGGCCGACTTGTCGGTCGATACCTCCGAGCCGAGCGACCGGAAGCCCGCGAAGTACTTCGGCGAGACGGGGACGTCCTCCTTGGTGATGCCTTCGGGTAGATCGTCCTGGCCCTGCGGGACGTACCCCTCCGGATACCCCTCGACGGTGTCGGGGACGACGAAGTTCCAGAACGCCTCCCAGACGTCGGGCTCGGCGAACTGGAGGATCGGCTGGATCCGGTCGTGGGGCGGGTAGATCTCGGGGTCGTGACGCGGGCTGAAGAACGTCTCGTCGGCGCGGGCCTCCTGTTCGTCCCAGCGAACCCCCGAGAGAATGCCGTCGACGCCGTGCTCCTCGATGGCGTCGTTGAGCGCCACGGTCTTGAGGAGGTGGTTGCCGACGTAGGT
>CAYSJP010000211.1:0-4278 GCA_964431395.1 uncultured Halobacteriales archaeon | reverse complement strand
CCGCCCGGATCGAAACGCGCGCGACGGCCGACTCGCCGCCGTTCTTGACCGAGCGCCCGGACGGTGAGGGGGTTGACGCCGCCCAGGAACGACTCGCGGACCGCGTCCGGAGGGTCGTCGGTGCGGAACTCGATGGCGTTGCCGACCCGAACGACGGGGAGGTACGACAGGACGATCCCGGCGCCGAGGACGACCACGACCGGGAGCGGGACCCGTGGAAACGGGGACGCCGGGGCGATGTGTGGATGCAAGCCGGCGGCGACGGCGGCGATCACGAGGCCGAAGACCCACGTCGCGACCCGCATCCGCCGGTAGCCACGCCGGACGTGGGCAACCGCGGTCTCGTCGATATCGGCGGGACCGTCGAGATCCACGTTCGGTGGTTACGCCATCCACACGAAAAGCTGGTGGCTCAACGCGGTTTCGGTCGCCCCGGACGGGCCACGGATCACGCGGTTTCACGGGAAGGGACCGGTGGTTTCGGGCCCTTTTTATCAGCGCCGGGCGAGATCCGACCATGGCATCCCCCGCCGATGCGTTCACGGGGACGTTCGGGACCGACCCGGTCGTTCTCGGGCTCGTCGGCGGCGTGTTCATCGCGCTTCTGAACCTGTTCGGGGCGTCGCTCGTGCTCGTCTGGCGGAACCCCTCGGAACGCTCGCTCGATAGCCTGCTCGGGTTCGCCGCCGGCGTGATGCTGTCGGCGAGTTTCACGAGCCTCATCCTCCCGGGGATCGAGTTCGCGGATCCGTCGAACGGTTACGCGCCCTACAGCCTCGGGGGCGTCGAAGTGGCGGGCGTCTACCCCGTCGTGATCGGGCTAGTGCTGGGCGTACTCTTTCTGGACCGGGCCGACGTTGTCGTCCCCCACGCCCACTACCTCCTGACGGGGCGCAAGCGCGAGGACGCTGCCGGGCCGAGCGAGACGCTGCCGGGCGCCGTCGACGACGCCCGCGTCGCCGCCGTCGTCCTGTTCGTCCTCGCGATCACGCTACACAACATGCCCGAGGGCCTGGCGGTGGGCGTCGCCTTCGGCTCGGGCGACGTGGGGGCGGCGCTCGCCCTGATGCTCGCGATCGGCATCCAGAACATCCCGGAGGGGCTGGCGGTGTCGATCGCCGCGATCAACGCCGGGCTCGACCGCCGGCTGTACGCCGCGGTCGCGGGGGTGCGCGCCGGCGTCGTCGAGATCCCCCTCGCCCTCTTCGGCGCCGTCGCCGTGTCCGTCGCCAGCCCCCTCCTTCCCTACGCGATGGGCTTTGCGGCGGGTGCGATGCTGTTCGTCATCTCCGACGAGATCATCCCCGAGACCCACACCCGGGGCAACGAACGCGTCGCGACGCTCGGAACGATGGCCGGCGTGATCGTCATGCTGTACCTGGACGTGGTGCTGGCCTGATCGGCGGCCTACTCCGATTCCGGCTCGACCTGCAGGGCATCCACCGAGAGGTACGTGGTCGCCAGCCCGCCCAGGCCGAGCGGGAACCAGTAGGAGGCCACCCGAAACAGGAGGATTGCGGCGACCGCGGTCTCGGTACCGGCCGCCGAGAACACCGACAGGGCACCGACGCCGACTGCCTCGTAGCCGCCGAGACCGCCCGGGACCGGGAGGACGTTCGCGTACCCCGACGCCGCGACGACGAACAGGACGACCGCCGCCGGAAGTGGGAGGTCGACGGCGAGCGCGCTCGCGTACAGCGCCCCCGCGACGGCGAGCCAGCCCAGCGTCGCGAGCAGAAAGGAGACGGCGACCGTCCCGCGGAACTCCGACACCTGGAAGAACCGGTGGGCGTAGCGCTCGATGGCCTCCTGGGCGCGCTCGACGGGGACGCCGATACCGAGGCGGGACTCCACCCACCCGCCGGCGCGCTCGATCCCCCGCTCCAGGCCGCCCCGGAGGCGCTCGAAGAGGTCCCGCCGGTACCACGCGAGCGCCGCCGGCAGCGAGACGGCACCCACGCCGAGTGCCAGGCCGGCCGGCAGCCGCCACTCCGGCGGCAGGACCGCCGGGAAGACGAGCAGGGCGGCGCCCCCGCCGATCGCGAGGACGGTCGAGGCGGCGAAGCTCAGCCCCTCCGCGATCGAGACGGCGGCGAGACTGCCCTCATACGAGAGGTCCGACTCGCGCTGGAACAGCCGCGCGAGCACCAGCATCGAACTCGCGTACCCGACCGGCAGGGCAAAGCGGGGGAACAGCCCGGCGGCGTAGACGAGGGTACACCGCAGGGGGGAGACGACGGCGCCGGACCGGGCCAGCAGCCGGCGCTGGCTCTCCGCCCACGCGAGAACGGAGAGCGCCACCGCGCCGAACGCGGCGGCGACGAGGCCGGTATCGGCCCGCGAGAGGGTCGCGAGCACCGCCCGCCAGTCGAAGAAGACGACGAAGCCGACGAGCAGCGCGAGCGCGACCCCGACGCCGACGACGGGCCAGAGCCGTCTCCCGGAGACGTCGGTCACCGCTACCGGAGCGCTCCGAGGCGGAACTCGAAGGCGGCGACCGGCACCTCCAGGTCGTGGGCGACCAGCACCTCGGGGTGGACCTCGCCGACGACGCCAGCGACCTCGCCGTCGAGAACGATCGCCGCGGCTCGCCCCTCGATGAAGGTGGGGTGGTCGGTCGGCGGCGTCTCCAGGCCGGCACCGAACCGGCGGGCGATCGCCGACAGGCGCGCCTTCGCGTCCTCGTAGGTGGCTTCGTTGCGCGCGAGAACGCCCGCGACGGTGCGCCACTCCGCGACGTTCGTGGCCGCCCCGTGGTCCTCCCGCATCGCGAGGCCGATCTCCGCGAGGTCCTGGGGGTACGCGCGGTGGGTGTTGTTCGAGAGCACGGTGAGAAGCGAGGGCATCGCCCACGTCCGGACGATGGCGTACTCCGAGGAGTACGGCTCCGTGATGACCACGGGGTCGCCCCCGCCGACCGTGTCTCCCTCGCCCCAGACCGCGCCGTCGAGGCCGCCCGCGTCGGGCGAGAGGCCCGTGCGCCCGAAGTTCGCCGCCTCGCTGGTGAGGTGGAAGTTGAGTAAGTCCTCGAACCCCAGCCCGACCAGGAGGTCGCGGACGGCCCGCTCGTGACGGGAGCGCCCGTGGCGTCCACCCACCGTCGAGACGTCGGGGTACCGCGGGACGAGTTCGTTGAACCCGTAGGCCCGGCCGACGTCGTCGATCAGATCGAGGGGGTGGAGCACGTCGACGCGGTACGGCGGGATCCTCACGCGGTACACGGTTCCGTCGCCCGCGTCCCGGGGCTCGGCGTCCAGCCCCGAGCGCTCGAACAGGTCGACCGTCTCCTCGACGCCGAGGTCGATCCCGAGGATCGTCTCGATCCGGTCGTGGGCCACGCGCTTCTCGTCGACCGAGAGATCCGGACGCCGGAGGTCCGGGCCCTCGTCGGGGTGGCTGGTGCCGCCCTCGTAGGCGACGGTCACGGCCTCGATCTGCCCGCCGCGGGCGTCCAGGGCGTAACAGACGACGTTCAGCATCCTGTCGATCGTCCACCCGTCGGTGCCGGTCATCTCGATGAACAGGTTCCGGGAGTCGGTCGTCACCTCGGTCCGGCGGCCGTTGATCACCGGCGGAAACGAAAAGAGGCCGACGTCGTCGTAGATCGCGGGCATGCGGTCGTACCCCTCGACGAGCGGGGCGTAGTCCTCGCCGATCGGGTGGGACTCCAGCACGTCCGCGGGGGTCATCTCCGCGTCCGAATCCAGCGGGACGAAGGTGTCCTCATCCGGATCGATCCCGGTGTAGCGGATCGAGTTCTCGCCCGCGTTCTCGCCAGTTGCGGGGGCCCCTTTCAGCATCGTCAGGTCGTGGACGCCGATGGCGCCCTTCTCGCGCCCGCGGCCCATGGTGGCGTGGAGCTTCTCCTGGAGCTGGATGAGCGACTCCAGGGCCGGTTCGTCCAGATCCAGCCCACGGACGACCGCGCCGGTCACGTAGGGGCGCTTCCCGGGCACGTCCCCGCCGACGACGACGGTCCATTCGGGGTCGTTCACGTTCGGGAGGTACACCCCGCGGTCGTCGCCGTACTGGTAGCGCAGCGACCGGGCGATCCCCTCCACCGAGAGGCGGTCCAGCCGGTCGGGTTCGAACTCGAACTGCAACTCGCCCTCCGCGGTCTCGCCCTCGAACTCGATGCCCAGCGAGAACAGGTCGGATTTGAGGTCGTCGTCGTCCTTCTCGCCGTGACCGGTCAGCCGGCGGAGTTCGTCGGGGTCGAGGTCGACGGTGGGCATCAGTAGGTCACCTCCTCGGTCCGCAGGTACTCCAGATCCACGA
>CAYSJP010000210.1:0-4322 GCA_964431395.1 uncultured Halobacteriales archaeon | reverse complement strand
CTCCATGGTGACGAACCCGTCGTAGCCGACCTCCTCGAGCGCCTCGAACACCGGCTCGAAGTCCAGGTCGCCCTCGCCGGGGATCCGGTGGTAGTGTTTGCCCCGGATGCCGCCGACGATGTCCTCGAGGTGGACGCCGGTGATGTTGCCGGCACACCGCCGGACGCTCTCGGCGGGTTCCTCGCCGTAGACGGCCGCGTGGCCGAGATCCAGGTTCACACCCAGGGAGTCCCGGCCGATCTCGTCGATCAGCTCCAGCACCTCGTCGGTGGACTCGATCAGCATCTCCGGCTCGAACTCGATGCCCAGGTCGACGCCCCGCTTTTCGGCGTGGTCGAGGAGTTCGTGCAGCGACTCGTGGAGGACGTCGCGGGCCTCCTCCGGGAGACTCCCGGGGAGCGGGCGGCCGGTTGCCACGCAGGCCGCCGGGGCGTCGACCGCCGCCGCGAGGTCGATGGCGTCCTTGGTGTACTCGATCCGCCAGGTGCGGTCGTAGTCGTCCTCGGTGATGATCGTCGGGTCGAAGTACGCCGACGGCGGCGCGTCCTCGTAGTAGGCGCTGGCGTTGTTGGCGTTGATGTTCGACACCGCGAGCCCCGTCTCCTCCAGGGCACTCCGGACGGCCGCGAGGTCGTCGTCGTCGAACTCCGGGAAGAAGGCGTGGGGATCGTCGCCGAGCAGTTCGACCCCCGCGTAGCCGTGGTCGGCGATCCGCCGGATTGCCTCCGGGAGCGAGTGTTGCGTGTACGCGTTCGTGGAGAAAGCCAGTTCGACCATACGGTGGGCGACGTCCACCTGGGTCAAATGGGTTTCGCCGACCCCGTCCGAAGGGTTCGGACGGTTCGCCGGCGCTACGAACCTCCCGCGAGTTCCGCGACGACCCGATCCTGGAGCGCCTCGCGCCGGCGGTGGTTCCCCTCGGCGTCGCTCGTCACCTCGATGACGTGCGAACCGGGCGCCTCGAACGCCGCCGCGAGCGCCTCCCGGAGCCCCCCGATCGAGTCCTCCCGCCGGAAGGCGAGGTCGTACAGTTCCCCGGTCGGGCCGAAATCCAGGCCGTGGGGCGTCTTGAACGCCTCCTCGAAGGGCTCGAACTCCTCGATCGGGAGCATGTGGAAGATGCCCCCGCCGTCGTTGTTGATCTCGACGACCGTGGCGTCGACGCCACACCGCTCCAGGGCGAGCAGGCCGTTCATGTCGTGGTAGTACGCGAGGTCGCCGGTGACCAGAACCAGGGGGTCCCCGGTCGCGCTGCCGGCGCCCAGCGCGGTGCTCGTAATCCCGTCGATCCCGCTCGCGCCGCGGTTGCCGAGGACCCGGAGATCCGCGGCCCGCGGCTTTCCGAAGCGGTCGAGGTCGCGGACGGGCATGCTGTTGGAGACGAACACCGTCGCCGGATCCGGGGCGGTCGCGGCGACGGTCGCGAGAACCGCCCCCTCCCGGGGGAGGTCGGCGCTCTCGAGTAGCTCCCAGTGCGCCCGTTCGGCCTCCCGGAACCGGTCGCGCCACGCCGGATCGGCACCGCCGCCGACCGCCGCGTCGCCATCGAGACGGGCCGCGAGCGCCCCGGCCAGCCACGACGGGTCGGCCTCGATCAGGTCCGTGGCGGCGAACGTCGCCTCGCGCCACCCGCTTGCGGGGTCGACGAGGAACTGGCGGGCCCCGGTTCGCGCCAGGTACTCCCTGAGGGTCTTGGAGGTGGGCGAGGCGCCAAAGCACACCACGAGATCGGGGTCGGGCCAGGAGTCCGTGATCCGCGGGTCGAGGTAAGCGTCGTAGCCGCCACGGACCGGCGCGTCCGCGACGTGGGACCCGAACCGCGCTCCCGAGAGCGGGTCGGCGAGGACCGGAAACCCCGTCGCCGACGCGAGTGCGGCGAGGTCCTCGCGGGATGGGGTCGGCGCGTCGGCGGGCCCGGCGACGATAAGCCCGCGCTCGGCGTCCCCGATCGTCCCGGCGAGCGAGTCGAGCGTCGCGCCCTCGAGCGTCGGCCGCCCCCGGGAACGGGAGACGTAGGGGCCCTCACGGCCCGAGGCGGCGCGGGGGTGCTCCGCCGGGAACGCCTCGGGAACGTCGCCGGGCACCTCGGTCGGTTCGAGCGGCTTCGAGAAGGGACAGTTGAGGTGGACCGGACCCGGCGGCGTTCCGGTGGTCTCGCCGACGGCCCGGTGTAAGGTCGTCCGGAGCGAGCGGAGCCGCCGCGCCTCCGCCCGCGGCTCCGGGAGGGTCCGGTACCACCGGACGGCGTCCCCGTACAGCGACTCCTGGTCGATCGTCTGGTTCGCACCCGAATCCTGCAGTTCCGGCGGTCGGTCGGCCGTCAGGAGGAGCATCGGGACCCGGGCGTTGGACGCCTCGATCACCGCCGGGTGGAAGTTCGCGGCCGCGGTCCCGGAGGTACACACGAGCGGCGTCGGTTCGCCCGTCCGCTTGGCCCGCCCGAGCGCGAAGTAGGCCGCCGAGCGCTCGTCGAGATGCGAGAGGATCCGGATCTCGGGGTGGTCGTGGAAGGCAACCGTCAGCGGCGTCGACCGGCTTCCGGGGGCGACACAGACCGCGGAGACGCCGGCCTTCGCGAGTTCCTCGGCGATCGTCGATCCCCAGAGGGCGTTGACGTTCGGTGCGGTCATGTGTGGTCCGCGCCCGCGGTGCGCGCGGTGCTCATCTGAGTTGATCCAGGATCGGCCGGTACTTCAACTGTAGTTCGTCCCACTCGTCGTCGGGGTCGGAGTCCGGGACGATGCCGTTGCCGGCGAACAGCGTTGCCCGCTCGCTGCCGGCGACGGCGGACCGGATCCCGACCGCGAAGGTGCCGTCCCCGGTGGCGTCGAACCAGCCGACCGGCGCGGCGTACCACCCGCGGTCGAAGCGCTCGGTCTCGGCGATCGTCCGGCCCGCGGCCCCGGGAGGGAGGCCGCCGACCGCGGGTGTCGGATGGAGCGCCTCGACCAGATCCAGGACGTGGGTCCCGTCGTCCAGGTCGGCCGTGATCGGCGTCTCGAGGTGCTGGACGTTCGCGAGCTTCCGGATGCCGGCCTCGCCCACGGAGACGTCGGCGGCCACCGACCGGATCTGGTCGCGAATCGCACCGACGACCAGGTCGTGTTCGTGGCGTATCTTCGGGCTCGATTCGAGTTCGGCGGCGAGACGCTCGTCCTCGTCTGCGGTGCCGCCGCGGCCGACCGACCCCGCGAGGGCCACCGTCCGGACCCGGGGGCCGTCGCGGGTGACGAGTCGCTCCGGCGTCGCACCGAAAAAGGCCGCTCCCATTCCGGGGTCGACCGCGAACCGGTAGCAGCCGGGGTACGCCCGGTCGAGCCGGGCGAGCGTGTCGGCCAGCCGGAAGGTGCCGTGCAAGCGGGCGGTGAGTTGCCCGGCGAGGACCACCTTCTCGAGTTCGCCGGCCGCGATCTGCTCGAGGGCGCGTTCGACCTGGTCGCGCCAGCCCGCGCGGTCGGGGACCCGCTCGGCCGACGCGACGCCCGGTGACGGCCCGCTGCGATCGGGTGCGCGCTCGATGCGCGCCTCGGCGGTGTCGAGCGCGGCGGCGACCGACGCCGGCGTCGCGTCGGGGCCCGCCTCCGTGACAGACAGCCACGTCTCCCCGCCGGCCGAGACGACGGTGAATCGCGGGAGGACGAACCGCGCGCCGGGGAACCCGTGCCACGGTGCAGCCGACCGGAAGTCGTCGTGAAACGAGAAGCCGCCGACGAGTCGCGGCTCGAGGGCGTCCGGGGGCGAGCCATCGGCGTCGACGTCGGGGGAGGCGAAGACGGCCTCGGCCGCCTCGCGGACCGCGTCGAAGCGATCGGGACCGCTCGCGGTGATCGAGGCGGCGGTCTCACAGCCGACCAGGGCCGGGCCGTCGGGGGGTGACCACGCCATGCGAGGACCGGGAAACGCCCTGAGCGCGCCCCGGAGCGTCGCGTCGATCCGGCGCCCGCGGCTCACGACGGGTCCGGACCGCAGGACAGCCTCTTCGCCCTCGTGGCGTGCCATCGAACCCACTCGGGACGCCACTCCTTTCAGCCTGACTATTCCCCCACCACCGACGCCCCGCATCGCGTCGGTCGCACGCTTCACCACCGCCGGGATCAGCTAAAATCGTTCAGGTCCCGCGTCTCCACGGATTCCTGTGCCTCCGTCACGGCGACGCCGGCGAGGTTGACGATGTCCTTCACCTCGTCGCCGCGCTGGAGCACGTGGACGGGCTTGTCCATCCCGGCGAGCATGGGCCCGATCGCGTCGGCGCCCCCCAGACGCTGGAGGAGCTTGTAGCCGATGTTGCCGGCCTCGAGGTTCGGGAACACGAGGACGTTCGC
>CAYSJP010000209.1:0-4327 GCA_964431395.1 uncultured Halobacteriales archaeon | reverse complement strand
TGAAGTCGTCGTCGGCCGCGCCGCTGGCCCCGTACCCGTCGGCGACCTCGAGGACGGACGCGTCCCCGCTCCCGAACACGAACGGATCGATGTCCAGGGGCTCTCCGGCCTCCCGGAGCGCGCGGGCCCCGGGCGGCCCCGACTCCCGGAAGTCCAGGCAGGACACCGTCCCCGTCCGGTTCATGAACCGGAGCGTCCGGCGCATCGCCGTCACGAGTTCGGCCCGATCGGCGGCGGCGAGCCGGCGGTGTTTCAGGCTGTCCGGCGGCGCGACCGCCTCCTCGAGCGAGAGCCCGACTCCCGACTCCTTGGCGACGGAGTCGCCGAGGTGCGTGTGCGCGTTGACGAACGCCGGCACCACGATGTCCGTCGACGCCGTCTCGCCTTCCTCGATGGCCTCGATCCGCCCGTTCTCGAGGACGACGCGACCACGGACCGCCTCGAAGGACTCCCCGACGAGAACCGTCCCCGATACCTCCTCCATGCCGGAGTTGCGGGCGGGATGATCATATGGGTTTCTACACGCGCGGTGCGAGCGGTCCGGCAACTGGTCGGCGCCCGGAGCGGCGTCTCGCCGAGTCGGGTCCGTGACCCGACCGCCCGTCCGGTGCTCACGATCGACACCCCCGGTATAAACATAACGTTCTATAGTTTCCGTTTTTGGGAACGATCTGGTAATATAGATAGATTTAATACGTATTCTGTTCGTTTTACGTGTAGACTCGATCGATGACGGGATCAGAGCGGGCGACGACTGTGGGACAGCTTCCGACGCCGACGGGCGAGGGCTCACGCGTGCCGGCCACGCTGACGCGACTCGTGTGGCTCCTGTGGCTCCTGAGTCTGGGCGCGCTGGGCGTGCACCTCCGGGGGGGCGCGATCCCGGAACTGACTGGACTGGTGGCCGTCGACGGGTTGACCGTCGTGATGTGGGTGACGGTCGCGTTCTTCAGCGGGATCGTCCACAGCTACTCGCGGCGCTACATGGCCGGAAGCCGGACAGTCGACCGCTTTTTCGGCGGCGTGTTCGCGTTCACGCTGGTCGTGATGGTGCTGGTCGCGGCGGACAGCCTCGCGCTGTTCTGGATCGCGTGGGTGGCCATGGGCATCGTGATGGCGGACCTGATCGGCCACGTCGAGGGCTGGCCGCAGGCACGCGCCGCCGCGACCCTGGCGCGGCGGTACTTTCTCGCCGGCAGCGGCGTGCTCGCCGTCGGGTTCGCGACGCTCCGGTGGCACACCGGGGCGACGACGGTCTCCGGACTCGCGTCGGCGGGCCCGACGGCCTCG
The DNA here is from genome assembly GCA_964431395.1 of uncultured Halobacteriales archaeon. Taxonomy (GTDB): domain Archaea; phylum Halobacteriota; class Halobacteria; order Halobacteriales; family Hikarchaeaceae; genus CAYSJP01. Next base: position 3,037 of record CAYSJP010000209.1, on the reverse strand, counting down.
CCGGTCGTCCCGTTCGCCGCCGGCGCGCTGGTGCTCGCGGCGATGATCCAGTCGGCGCTCGTCCCCTTCCACACGTGGCTGCTCTCGTCGATGACGGCACCCACGCCGGCCTCGGCGCTGATGCACGCCGGCTTCGTCAACGCCGGCGGTATCCTCCTGGTTCGTTTCGCGCCGGTCGTCACCGCCGACCCCGGGGTCATGCTCGCGGTCGTGCTGGTCGGCGCGGCGAGCGCGCTGGCCGGGAAGCTCCTGAAGACCGTCCGGACCGACGTCAAGGGCCAGCTCGGCTGTTCGACGGTCGGCCAGATGGGATTCATGATCATGCAGGCCGGCCTGGGATTTTTCGGGGCGGCGATCACCCACCTGGTCCTGCACGGGTTCTACAAGGCGTACCGGTTTCTCGGCTCCGGCGGCGGGGTCGAACACGAGAGCCCGACGGAGGAGGGGACGACCGGCTCGACGGGTCCCGTCGGGGTCGCCGTCATTGCGGTCACCGCGCTCGCGGGGGGTGCCCTGTTCGTCGCCCTCACCGGCAAAGGGGACACCGCAGATAGCGGCCTCCTGCTGGTCATGCTCGTCGTTCTGACGGTCCTGCACGCCGCCCGCGAGGTCGTCGCGCGGGCCGCGCTCCCGGCGGCGATCCGCTACGGCGCCGTCCCCCTGGTCGCGTTGCCGGCGATCGCCGTCTACGCCGCGGTCTACGGCGTGATCGAGGGGGCGTTGCCCGGGTACGCGGTCGGCCAGGCGGCGGACCTCACGGTCGTCCACGGCGTCGTCGCCGCCGCGTTTCTCGTGGTGTATCTCGCCATCGAGCGGGGCGTCTACCGGAGAAGCCGGCGCCTGTACGTGGCGCTGTTGAACGCGAGTCATCCCCCGACCGAAACCCAGCTCACCGCCACGGAGGAGTACAGTGAGTACTGAACCAGCGACCGGGGAGCACGTCGACGAAGCCGCGACCGGGGAGCACGTCGACGAGACCGCGATCGAGGAGCACATCGACGCAGCAGCGGACACGGTCGGTCCCGCCTGGCCGCTGCACTCGTTCGTGACGGCCAACCCCCTCGCCGGCTTCGAGGACCGGCCGTTTCACGAGGCCGTCGCGGACGCCGGCGAGGTGCTCGGCGGCGACGGGTATCCGAGCGCGGACGTCTTTCGCCGGGCCTGGGACGCCGGGCGGATCGACCCCGACGTCCTGCGGACCGAACTGGCCGCACGCGGGTACGACGACGACCCCGGGGCGTCGCTCGAACGCATGGCCGGCGCCGAGTCGGGTGACGCGGTGGGGACGGGAACGACGAACGCGGCGACGGAGACGGGGAAGCCGACCGCGGCGACTCCGGGGACGACGGACGCCGCGACGACGGCCACGGATCGCGCCGAGGCGGTCCTGACGAAGTGGCTGGCGGCCTTTCTCGATCAGGGGGAGGCGGAGTGGCCCATGCCGGACCGCGAGCAGGGGTTTTACCGGGCGTTCCGCGCCGTCGCCCGTCACGACGACGACGTCCCCGGCAGGGAGGCGATCGCCGACCTGCCCGATCGTCCCGTCGACGCGATCCGGGAGCGTCTCGCCGATCATCCCCCCGAGGAGTGGGAAGACGTCTTCACGTCCCACCTGGCGGCGCTTCCGGGCTGGACCGGGTTCATCAAGCAACGCGTTTCCGGGGAGGGCGCCTGGCAGTCGACGTACCCGATCACGCTGCCCGAATATCTGGCCGTCCGCCTGACGCTTCTGGATCTGTTCGACGCGCCGCTCGCGCCTCCCGAGGGATCCGGTGTCGGGGACGACGCCGGGGATGACGCCGAACCGGAGGGTGACTGCGTCCCGCTTCCCGAGGTCTGGCTGTCCGCCTGGGAGGCCACCTACCGCGCGGACCTGGTCGAACCCCTCACCGATGCGAGCGAATCCCTCGAAGAGGCGCCCGACGCGGACCGCCCGGACGCACAACTGGTGTTCTGTATCGACACCCGCTCGGAGATCATCCGCCGGCACGTCGAGGCCGCCGGCGACTACGACACCCACGGGTACGCCGGGTTCTTCGGCATCCCGATGCGGTATTCGGAGTACGACTCGGAAGTGACCGTGGACGCCCGTCCGCCGATCCTCGACGCACAGCACCGCATCCCGGACCGGCCCGCGGACGGACCCGGCGGCGAGAAGGAGGCGCACGACCGCCGGCGCGCCGCGCTCGAGGCCGGGAAGGCGGCGATCACCCGTCTCAAGTACAACGCCGCGACCGCGTTCAGCTTCGTCGAGGGCGCCGGCGTGGGCTACGGGACTGCCCTGGCCGCCCGGACCCTCCTCCCGGCGCGCGTCTACGACCTCCTCGACGCGATCGACGGGCGCGTCCCCGACGGCCACGAGTTCTGCGAGCCGGCGGTCGATCGCGACCCCGACCCCGGCCACGAACTCCCCGTGGGACTGACGCTCGAGGAGAAGGTCGAGTACGCCGCGACGGCGTTCGAACTCATGGGCTGGGAGCAGTTCGCCCGGGTGGTCGTGTTCGCCGGCCACGCGAGCCGGACGGCGAACAACCCGTTCGACTCCAGTCTGGACTGTGGCGCCTGCGCCGGCAACCCCGGCGGGCCGAGCGCCCGCGTTCTCGCGACCATCTGCAACGACGAGGCGGTCAGGGAACGACTCCGCGAGCGCGGGATCGAGATTCCCGGGGACACCGTCTTCGTCGCCGGCGAACACGACACGACGACCGACGAGGTGGAGCTGTACGCCGGCGGGGTGCCCGAGAGCCACGCGGCGGACGTCGAACGGCTCCGCGCGGACCTCGAAGCCGCCCGCGCCGGCGCGGCCGCCGAGCGCGCCGGCGACATGGGTGCGGACGCCGGATCGGGCGTCCGCGAGACCGAGCGCCGCGCCGCCGACTGGGCGGAGACGCGCCCGGAGTGGGGGCTGGCCGGCAACGCGGCCTTTGTCATCGGCCCCCGGGAACTCACCGACGACCTCGACCTGGACGGTCGCTCCTTTCTGCACTCCTACGATTGGCGGACCGACCCCGACGGCCACGCCCCCGAGTCGATCGTG
>CAYSJP010000208.1:0-4344 GCA_964431395.1 uncultured Halobacteriales archaeon | reverse complement strand
CCCCCGCAGCCGGTCGCGCACGTCGGATTCGTCCATGTCCACGGTAGCGGGGAGCGGCGAATAAGGCTTGCGAGCGTCGGAGCCAGCACCCCCTGTGTCCGGAGTTTTATCAGACTCGGGCCCAAACGACGCTCCATGCTCGAAGACCGGTTCGGGCGGGAGCTGACCGGGATCCGCGTCTCCCTGACCGACCGGTGTAACTTCGACTGCGTGTACTGTCACAACGAGGGGTTGGGCGACACCCGTGGTCCCATGGCCCCCGGGGAGGACGAACTCACGGCCGACGAGGTGGTCCGCGTGCTGGAGGTCGCGAGCGAGCACGGCGTCGACGCGGTGAAGTTCACCGGCGGCGAACCGATGTTGCGCGACGACCTCGAGGAGATCGTCCGCCGGACGCCCGACGGAATGGAGGCCTCGATGACGACCAACGGCACCTTCCTGCCGGGGCGCGCCGAGGGGCTCGTCGAGGCGGGCCTGGAGCGCGTCAACGTCTCCCAGGACGCCCTCGATCCCGAGGACTTCGCCGAACTCACGAACTCCGGGGCCTACGACCGCGTGCTGGAGGGCGTCGAGGCCGCCCTCGAGGCGGGGCTGGCGCCCGTCAAACTCAACATGGTCGTGTTCGAACCCACGGCGGGGTACGTCCCGGAGATGGTCGAGCACGTCGCCACCAATCCGGGCCTGCGGCTCCAGCTCATCGAGTACATGCCCGAACTCGCCGGGCGTCCGGAGTGGGCGATCGACATCGACCGGGTCCACGGCTGGCTCGAGGAGCAGGCTGCCGAGGTCGAGAACCGCGAGATGCACTCCCGGCGGCGCTACTGGATCGAGAGCGACGGATCTGACCACGCCGGCGGGGTCGACGGAACCGGTCGTGGCATGGTCGAGGTAGTCGATCCCGTGGGCAACGCGGAGTTCTGCGCGAACTGCCACCGGATCCGGGTCACCCACGACGGCTACCTGAAGGGCTGCCTGAATCGCAACGACGACCTCCGGTCGCTGGGGGACTACTCGCGGGAAGCCATCGACGCCGCCATCCGGAAAACCGTCGACGAGCGGGTGCCCTACTACGGGGAGTACATGATCAGAGACGACGACGGAGAGTGGGTGATGAACGAGAAGTACCTCGACGCGGAGGGCGACCGCGAGCCCTACGAGTACGACGCCGAGGGCGACCGCGAGCCCTACGAGCACGACGCCGGGAAAGAGGGTGAAGGCGGGACGCCCGGGGGGACGCCATCCGAAGACACGCCGGTCGCGTCCGACGACTGAGCGCCGGCGACGGGCGGTCGGACTCGATTCGGGGGTCCGTCGACGCGGACACCACAACGTTTTTTGCGGATGATAGAGTAGAGATCCTACCGTGAGTGCAATCGAATTAAACGGCGTCACCAAGCAGTATGGCTCCGTGACCGCACTCCGGGGGCTCGACCTGACGGTCGAGGCCGGGGAGGTGTTCGGGTTTCTGGGGCCGAACGGCGCCGGCAAGTCCACCACGATCGACATCGTGCTCGATCACACCCGTCCGACGGCGGGCGAGCCACGCGTCCTCGGGATGGACCCCCGGGCCGAGCCCGTCGCCGTCCGGGAGCGAATCGGGGTCCTGCCGGAGGAGTTCGGCCCGCTCGGTGACATGACCGGCCGGGAACACGTCGCCTTCGCGATCGAGGCGAAGGGAGCCACCGGGGAGCCCGAGGAGGTCCTCGACCGCGTCGGCGTGAGCCACGCCGCCGATCGGCCGGTCGAGGCGTACTCGAAGGGGATGACCCAGCGACTGATGCTGGGGATGGCGATCGCCGGCGAGCCGGACCTGCTGATCCTCGACGAACCGACGAGCGGGCTCGATCCCAACGGCGCCCGCGAGATCCGCCGGATCGTGGCCGAGGAGGTAGCGCGCGGCGCGACGGTGTTTTTTTCCTCACATGTCCTGGAACAGGTCGAGGCCGTCTGTGACCGGGTGGGCATCCTCGACCGCGGGCGGCTGGTCGCGGTCGACACGATCGACGGCCTCCGGGAGGCCACCGACGCCACCGGCGAGATCGCCGTGACGCTCGACTCGATCCCGGGGTCGCTGGTCGAGACGGTGTCGAACCTGGGGGGCGTGTCCGCCGTCGCCACGGGGGAGTCGACGCTCACCGCCACCTGTACGAACGACGCGAAGGCCGAAATCGTCCGCGCCTGCCACGAGGCAGGGCGGCCGGTCTCGAACGTCGAGACCAGCGAGGCGTCCCTCGAGGACCTGTTCGCGGCGTACACGGGGGGTGGCTGAGATGGAGCGATCAAAGCAGGGCCACCTCTCGACGAGCCGCGTGCCCGGCGGACGTCTTCTCCGGATCGCCCGCAAGGACGTCATGGATGCGGTGCGGGGCCGGCAGATACACGCCCTCGTCGTCGGGTTCGCGGTGTTCGGCGTGTACCTGGGCTACGCCGGCGGTGACTCGATCGCCGGGAGCGTGTTCTCGCTTCTGGTCTTTCTGGTTCCGCTCGCCGCCGTCGCGTTCACCCAGCACGCGGTCGCCGGCAAGCGCGAGAGCGGCGAACTCGCCGTGTTGCTCGGGCTACCGTTCTCCCGGCGCGACGTCGTCGCCGGCACCTACCTCGGCCGGATCGGGATCGTTCTCGTCGCGGTCGTGAGCGCGTACGCCGGCGCCGTCCCCGTCGGCATCGCCAGGGGCGCGCCGTTCGACCCGGGGATGGTCGCTCTCGGGACCGTCCTCCTGACCGTCGTCGGGGCGGTGTTCGTCGCCATTACGCTCGGGATCTCCGCCGTGGCCCGGGGGACCACGGCCGCGTCGGTCGGCTCGTTCGTGGGCTTTCTCGTCTTCATGCTGCCGACGTGGCAGTTCGTTCCCGACGCCGTCCTGTACGTCGCGAACGGGTTCGAGGCGCCCGGACGGATGCCCGAGTGGGCGACGGCGTTCGACCAGCTCGCGCCGTTCGTCGCCCTGCGCAACGCCGCCGCACCCGTCGCCCCCGACCTCGTCAACTCGCTCCCCGCGGTCGGTGGGGGCGTCCCGCCCGATCCCCCAATCTACATGGAACCGCTCGTCGGCGCGTTCGTGGTGATCGGGTGGCTGGTGGTGCCCGCCGGACTCGGGTACCTCCGGTTCGACCGGAGCGACCTGTAGGCAGAAAACGAGGAGCTAGAATCGGAACACGAACGCCCGGAGTAGTTACGCGTCCCTACGCCGTCTCCGCTAGTTCCTCCCTGAGTAACTGGTTCACGTCTCCGGGGTCGGCGCTCCCTCCGGTCTTCTGCATCACCTGCCCGACCAGGAAGTTGATCGCGCCGCCCTCGCCGTCGTGATAGTCCGAAACGGCGTCGGGGTTCTCCTCGATCGCCTCCGTCACCGCCACGGCCACCTCGTCTTCGGCGGTCTTGCCCAGGTCCTCGCGCTCGATGATCGTCTCCGGATCCGTCCCCGAGTCGAGCATCCCCCGGAGAACGACCTCGCGGGCGTTTTTCTCGGTGATCTCCCCCGTCGCGACGAGTTCGATCAGCCGCCGGAACTCCCCTAACCTGTCCTCGACGTCCTCGATGCCCATGTCGCGGTAGTTGAGTTCGCCCAGCAGGTCGTCCGCGACCCACGTCGCCGCGAGGTCGGGGTCGAACCGCTCGGCGACCTCCTCGTAAAAGTCCGCGACCGCCTTCCGGGAGGTGAGTTTCGAGGCGGTCTCATCGCCGAGACCGTACTCCTCGCCGAACCGCTCCCGGCGGGCGTCGGGAAGTTCGGGAATCGAGAGGCGCTCCGTCCAGTCGGCGACCCGCAGGACCGGCAGGTCCGCCTCCCGGAAGTAGCGGTAGTCCTTCTCGGCCTCCTTTGCCCGCATCGAGACGGTGATCCCCCGCGACTCGTCCCAGTGGCGGGTCTCCTGGGCCACCCCACGCCCGCGCTGGATTGCGTTTCGCTGGCGTGTCACCTCGTAGGCCAGCGCCTTCTCCGCGCCGCGGTGGCTCCCGATGTTCTTCACCTCGGTGCGGTTGGCCGCCGCGAGCGTGTCGTCGTCGATCTCGCCCGCCTCGTTCTCCGCGGCGGTCTCGATCAGCGAGACGTTGGCGTCCACCCGCAACGAGCCATCACGGCCGGAATCGAACACGCCGAGATACCCCAGCACCTCCTCCAGTTTCGCGAGAAAGGCCCGCACCTCCTCGGGGCTCCGGAGGTCGGGCTCGGTGACGATCTCCATCAGCGGCGTGCCGGCGCGGTTGTAATCGACGAGCGTGTAGTCGGCGGTGTCGATCCCGCCGCCGACGTGCTCCAAACTGCCGGGATCCTCCTCGATGTGCGCCTCCCGGATCGCGACCGATCGGCGCTCGCCGTCGACCTCGATCTCGAGGTCGCC
>CAYSJP010000207.1:0-4386 GCA_964431395.1 uncultured Halobacteriales archaeon | reverse complement strand
TCGCTCGGTCGCTCGCGGAGTTCGAGATCGAGGTCGAGAACGAGGAACTCCTCCAGACCGAGATCCGGAGTTCATACGAACACTTCCCGTCGGAGGCCCCGGGCGACTCCCCCACGAACGAGGTCGTCACCCTTACCGACGGCACACCGGTTCTGGAAGTGCACGTCGCCGAGGACGCGTCGATAGCCGGGATGACCCTCGAGGCGGCGAAACGTCGGGAGATCCTCGCACGAAGTGCGATCGTCGTCTCCGTCGAACGGGACGGACGTGTAATACAGCCGACGGCGGAGACGGCCATCGAGAGCGGCGACATCGTCACCGTCATCGCCCGCGAAGAGTGTGAAGAGGAGATAGTGGGCGTGTTCACCACTGAGACTGACCGGGCCGATCGCGCTACGCCGTCGTAGGCCCCACACGGTCACCCGGGGTATGGCCCACGCCTCTCCGCACGACTGGCCTACAGTTCCGGCAATCCCGCCTCGATCGCCCCGCGGCGACCCTCCAGGTTCTCCGGCAGGACGAGCTCCTCGCCGAGCGCGTCGAGGTCCTCGTCGACCGTGTACCCCGGCTTCTCGGTCGCGAACTCGAAGAGGATGCCGCCGGGCGTGCGGACGTACACCGACTCGAACCACTTGCGATCGATGACCTCCGTCGGCCTGAGTCCGTCGTCGATCAGCGCCTGCCGCCACTCTTCGTGTGTCTCCCGCGTCACCTGGAAGGCGACGTGGTGGACGGTGCCTGCTCCGGGACGGCCACGGGCCATTCCCGGGTCCTCGCGAACGTCGACGGCGTACCCCAACTCGCCGTCGGCGCGGTAGCGCGTCCGGCCGTTCTCGCTCCCGACCTCGGCGAACCCCATCTCCGCCAGCAGGCTTGCGGTGGGCTCCGCACGGTCCAGCGCGAGCGTGGCGCCGAAAAAGCCCCGGATCGCGTGCTTCTCGGGGACCGGGCTCTCCGGGAGATCCGGTTCCGGAGCGTCCTCGCGGGCCACGAGCTCCAGGGGGAGACCGTCGGGGTCCTCGAAGCTGATCACGGTGTCGCCGAAGCGCTCGACCGGTTCGTCGGCGTCGACGCCCGCCTCGGCGAGCCGGCCGGTCCAGTAGGCGACCGAGCCCCCCGGAATCAGGAACGCGGTCGTGCTCACCTGTCCCGTCCCCACCTGCCCGGCGCGGGCACCCGGGTAGGGGAAGAAGGTCATGCTCGTCCCCGGGGAACCGCCGTGGTCGGCATAGAACAGGTGATAGACGGAGGTGTCGTCCTGGTTGACGCTCCGTTTGACCAGCCGCAGTCCGAGCGTCTCGGTGTAGAACGCGAGATTTTGACCGGGATCGCTCGCGATGGCGGTGACGTGGTGGATTCCGGGGATCGGATCTGGCATGGATCCACGTAGGCGACTCGCGGGCATAACGGCCCGGAAAGAGATAGCTGACACACGGGGGGCGAACGGCCAGCGATCAGTTACTGTCGGCTGTAAGTCCGTAAAGAATTTCGCGACCCCGGGGTCGCGAATATCTTGAAACAGTTACAGCCGACAGTAAGTATCAGTCCCGACGACTCACCGGTGAACCGTGTCGAAGGTCCGGTAGGAGAGGTACGCGAAGTCCCGCGCGGAGAGGAACGGGACCTCCTCGACCCAGGAGAGACACTCCTCGTAGCTCCCCCACGCGTCCATCCAGGGGTAATCGGACCCGAGCATCAGCCGCTCGGGGCCGAACCACTCGATCAGCTTCCGGACGTAGCCATGGAGGTCGGGGTACGGCCACGGCTCCGCGGCCGACCGCGGGAGCGAACTCACCTTGACGTACGTGTTGTCGTGCGTTGCGACCGCCTCGAAGTCGGTCCACGGCGCCTCGTCGGGATCGGTCGTCCCGTCGGGCCAACCCATGTGGTCGACCACGACCGTCACCTCCGGGTGGTCGCCCGCCAGCTTTGCGACGGTCGAGAGCTGTTCGGCCTTCGGGAAGACGAACAGGGCGGCGTCGACCCCGGCGAGTTCGTCCCAGACCGGCTCGAGTTCCGGGGAGGCGAACCAGTCGCCGGTCCGGTCCACCTCCGTCGGAAACTCCTCGTACTCCAGGCCGGCGTGCATCCGGACTCCCAGCATGCGTTCGTGACCGATCACCCGCCGGAGGTCGTTCCGGACGCGCTCCTCGTCGCCGAAGAAATCCAGCAGGCCGACCCCGTACAGCCGGTCCGGGTGGGCTTCGATGCTCCGCATGGTGTACTCGTTGGCCCGCCGGCCCCACCCATACAGCGGGGTGGTCACTATCACGCTCTCGTCGATGCCGAGCCGATCCATGTCCGCACGCAGGTCGCGGTGGGTGTACGATCCCTCCCATTCCGGCGGGAGCAGTTCTGCCCCCCAGGGGAGTTCCCCGGTATCTGCTCCCCACGTGTGGGTGTGAGTGTCGACGACTCGCATGCGGTAGAACTCCCCCGCGGACCGAGTTATACCTTCGGTGGTCGGCCCTCAGCCGCCGGTCGACTCGGCGAGTCCGTCGTACTCCTCGTCGAAGGCCGTGACCGTCGCCGCGAGCACCGCGAGCACGATCGGGCCGATGAACACCCCGGTCATGCCGATGGCGTACACGCCGCCGAACACGCCGATCAGGACCACGGCGGGGTTGAGGTGAGCCGAGCGGTCGATCACCAGCGGGCGGGCGTAGTTGTCGATCATGCTGATCACCACGACGCCGTACACGGCGAGGAACGCTCCCCAGCCGACCTCGCCGATCGCGAGGAGGTAGGCGGCGGCGGGTGCCCACACGAGGAACGCGCCGATCAGCGGCAATAGCGAGAGGACGATCATCGTGAACGTCCAGAACACGACGTTCGGGATGCCGGCGAGAAACAGGGCGATCCCGCCGACGACCCCCTGGAGGAACGCCACGAACAGGTGGCCGACGATCACGCCCCACGTCGTGCGGTCGATCCGGTCGAACAGCCGGCTACAGACCGCGTTCGACATCGGCATGACGCCCATGAGCCACTCGACGAACGCCGGGCCGTCCCTGAGGAGGTAGTACACCAGAAACAGGGAGAGTCCGACGCCGACGGAGACCGTGATCCCGACCGACACCAGCTCGGTGACGTCCCCGAAGAGGATCCCGACCAGGTCCGACCCCAGGGCCGTGACCGACGACGTGAGTTCGACCTCCCGTCCGGTCGTCTCCAGTATCGTCGCCTCGATCTCGCCGGTCCGGAGCCCGGTCTCGCCCCGGGAGAACGCCGTGAGATCCCGGTACAGCACCAGCGTGATGTACGCCAGCGGGACGAACACGACGACTCCCGCGACGGTGATGGTCACGAAGGGTGCGAGGCGGTGACCCACGTGCGTTCCGAGCCGCTCGTTGATCGGAAAGAGCACGTACGCGACGATGACCGCGCCCAGGACGTACTGCAGGAGGGGAAGGACCACGAGGAAACTCACCACGAGGGCCACCACCAGAACCGACACCAGGAACCCCTGCTGTTTGTTCATACGTGGTTGGTTCGACGGGACCCGGTTTGAATCCGACGCGAGTGTGCACGCGGTCTACCATCCGCGTCAACTATTATCGGCGTCGCCGAGATCACCAGCTAGGTGAGCCCACTCCCGAAACGGGCGGTGGTCGAACCGCCACGTTTGAGAAGTTCCGACCCCAAGCACGTACTGATGACCGACGAGTCCACTGCGAGTCAGGGGGGCGTCTCCGCCCGCTACCACGAGACCGGCGAGGAGCGGGTCCTCGCTTTCGAACGCGACGGGCGGACCGCCGCGGTCGCCCAGAACAGCGAGGGGTACGCCATGCTCAAGGTGCGCCCCACCGCCGACGGCGACGAACTGGAGCGGTACTACGGGTTCGACATGGCGCTGGACCACGCCGCCGAACTGCTCGGCGTCGGCGTCCACGATCTGCCGGTCCCGGACGCGGCGAGCGACATGGGGATGTAAGCGGATCGCGGGAGCCTGCGACATGGGGATATGTGACAACCGTGGGATCCGGGCCGGGCCACGGGACGGGTCTCCGTCACGGATACTCTTTTCACGTCGCTCCGCGTATCGACTTCTGCATGACAGATGTACGAATCGCCGGCGTGGGGATGACCCACTTCGGCGCACACCCAGAACGGACGGGCCGGGACCTGTTCGCCGAGGCCGGGGCCGCCGCACTGGAGGATTCCGGCGTGGATCGCGACGACGTGGAGGCGCTGTACTACGGTAACTTCATGTCCGAACTCGCGGAACACCAGGGCCACCAGGGGCCGATGATGGCCGAGGCGGTCGGCCTGTCGGTACCCGCGACCCGCTTCGAGAGCGCGTGTGCCTCGAGCGGCGCGGCGCTGCGCGGGGCCGTGCTCGACATCCGGAGCGGCGAGTCGGACGTCCTGCTGGTGGGCGGCGCC
>CAYSJP010000206.1:0-4406 GCA_964431395.1 uncultured Halobacteriales archaeon | reverse complement strand
ATCGAGGACACCCAGGAGATCCGGCTGTACCACGACAACTGGCTCTCGGCGGTGACCCGCGAGAACGTCGGCGAGGGGCCCGACGTCGACATGTACGACCTGCTGCGCTCGGCGCTCAGACACCGGCCGGAGTACATCCTCGTCGGCGAGGTGCGCGGCGAGGAGGCCATGACCCTGTTCCAGGCGATGAACACCGGCCACACCACCTACGCGACGATGCACGCCGACTCGATCCAGACGGTGATAAACAGGCTCGAAAACGACCCGATCAACGTCCCGCGGGCGATGATTCGGAGCCTGGACGTCCTGTCGGTCCAGACCATCTCCCACAGCGGCGGTGAGCGCGTCAGGCGGACGCGCGAACTCGTGGAGGTCGTCGGGATCGACCAGCGGACCGGCGACCTGGACTACCAGAGCGTGTTCACCTGGCAGCCCGCCGAGGACGAGTTCCGCTCCAGCATCGGTCAGAGCCGGATCCTCGAGGACATCCGGGACGAACGGGGCTGGTCACAGCTCGAACTCCAGCGCGAACTCCGGAACCGCAAGCGGGTGCTCAAGTACGCCCGCTCGAAGCAGGTCACCGACTACCGGACGTTCACCGCGATCGTCAACGAGTACTACGCCGACCCCGAGGGGGTGCTGGACCGCATCGACGGGGAACTCTCCACGCCGGTCGCATGATTCCCCCGGTACTCGCGGGGTTCCTGATCGTCGGCCTCCTGGGGTTCGGGCTGCTGGTGCTGTCCCCGGTCAGCGACACCGTCGACCGCACCCTGACGCGGGTCGCGCTGGGCGTCTTCCGGGAGACCGTCGAGCAACGGGGACGCCACAGCCAGCGCCGCAGGGGGCACCTCCATGCGATCCACGCGACGGTGACCTACTCCGTCTACGCCGCCAGGACGCTCCTGTTCAGTGCGATCGCGGGTGTCGGCGGGGCCCTGGTCGCGGTACCCGGCCTCTGGCTTGCCGTCACTGCGCTGACGTCGGTCAACGCGACCCTCCGGAACGTAGTTCCGGGGAGCCTGACGTTCCTGATCCCGACCCCGGACGCCACGGGCGGGTTGACGGTGGTACGGGCGTTCGCCCTGCTGCTCGTCTCCGGTGCGACGGTCGGGGCGCTGGCCGGCGGCCTGACGTACTACGGTCGGTGGTGGAGCGTCCGGAGTCGGGCGCGGCGCCGAGAGGTGCTCGTCGATGGAAGCGTCGCCCGGACCATCGCGTTCGTCTACGCGCTCTCCCGCAGCGGGATGGTCTACCCCGACATCATGCGGACCGTCGGCGAGAACCGGGGCGCCTTCGGCGAGAGCGCCGAGGAGATCGGCGTCGTCACCAAGGACATGGATCTGTTCGGGGCCGACCTCGTCACCGCCCTGGAGCGCGTCGCACAGCGCACCCCTTCCGAGCAGTTCTCGGACTTCGCGGAGAACTTCGCGAGCGTCCTCCGGACCGGGCGGAACGTCCCGGGGTACCTCCGCGAACAGTACGACCAGTACCAGAAAGACCGGGTTGCGAACCAGGAGCGCCTGCTGGAGCTGTTCACCGCCCTCGGGGAGGCGTACGTCGCGGCGCTCGTCGCCGGGCCGCTGTTCCTGATCACCGTCCTGCTCGTCTTCGGCATCCTCACCGGCGAGCTGCTGGATTTCCTCCGCGGGATTGTGTACGTCATGATCCCGCTTGCAAACGCCGGATTCGTGCTGTACCTGGACGGCGTCTCCGGGTCCCTGAGCATCCACGGGACGCCGACCACACGCGACATCCGGAGCCGGAAACCGAGCGTCCGGCTGGCCGAAACGGCCGCGGAGGCCGGGCGAACCGACGGCGGGATTCCGGCCGGCGGGGACGACGGGGGGATCCGGGACGGTGGGAGCGGCGGCGTCCGGGGCGGCCTCGAGCGGGAGATGAACGAGATCAGGCTGGCGGCCCACAGCCGCTTCGAGCGGCTGTCGAAGGCGGTCCTGAAGCCGGGCGAGACGCTGGTGGAGAAACCGGTCACGTTCCTGTACGTGGCCACTCCCGTCGTCGTCGTGGTGACCGTCGCGCGCCTCTGGCCGGTGATCGCCGGCGGGTCGATCGACCCACGGGCGGTCGACGACGTCCTGATCCAATCGACGCTCGTGCTCGTCACCGGCTTCGCGGTCGCCCGTGAGCTGCACACGCGGCGGCTCGAGCGGATCGAGGAGACGATCCCCGACCTCCTGGATCGCCTCGCGAGTACCAACGAGGCCGGGATGACGTTCACGGAGGCGCTGAAACGGACCGACCGTAGCGACCTCGGCGCGCTCGACGAGGAGGTGTCGAAGCTGCTCGCCGACATCGAGTGGGGAGCGCGCACCGAACGGGCCCTCAACCGGTTCGGCGCGCGGTTGAAGTCGTCGACGGTCGACCGGATGGTCGCGCTCGTCACGAACGCGATGAACGCGAGCGGAAACGTCGGACCCGTCGTTCGGATCGCCGCCGCCGAGGCCCGCGAGGACCGCCGGCTCAAACGGAAGCGCAGCCAGGAGATGTTCATGTACGTCCTCGTCGTCTACGTCTCCTTTTTCGTGTTCCTGGGGATCGGGCTCGCGCTCCAGCTCGTCTTGATCCCGGCGATTCCGGAGCTGGGCGGCATCGGCAGCGACGTCGCCGGGGGCGGCGCGGCGCCGGCCGGCGGCGTCGCCGCCACCCTCCCTATCGCTCCCATCGGCGGGGTGGAACGCGAGAGCTACACGCTCCTCCTGTACCACGCCGCGATGGTCCAGGCGGCGTGTTCGGGCCTCGTCGCCGGCAAGATGGGCACCGGGAACATCAGGGACGGCGCCAAACACGTCGCCATCATGCTCGCGATCGCCTACGCCGTGTTCCTGGCCGTTCCCCACGTCATCGATTTCTTCGGGATCTGATTCCGGGCGGGGATCTCCCGTTCTCCGGGCGGGTTTACCCGGACGATTGCGAGATAGTTGCTTTCGGAGGCGGCAATCGAAGGGGAAACCCCGAGCACGTCCGGCTGGCGGCGTGCGTCACTCGACTCGGGTGGATCACCGTCGTTCCGCACCACGGTCACCGAGTGGGTCACGATCTCCCGATCGTCGGCACTCCCCGCCGGCCCGCCGGAGATGTTAAACACGAGCGTGTCGTCGGCTTCGCCCGATGGCGCCGTGTAGTTGAACGTGACCCGTCCCCGGCTGTCGGTCTCGTTGTTGCCGGTCAGAGGCTCGATGGAGCCTTCGCCGTCCACCGTCGCGTCGATCACCGTGTCGCTGTTGGGGTTGTTGAACCGGTCGCGGGCCTCGACCGTGATCTCGTGGCTGGTGTCGGCGAACACCGTCCGCGGCGGGGGATCCACCGGCACGATGTACTCCGCGCCCTCCTCTTCGGTCCCCGACCCCACGCCGACTTTGGCCATGCGGAGCGAGTAGGTCCCGTTCGTCAGCGTGATCGCGAGGCCGTGACCGGTCACCTCGATGTCGTCCACCCCGCGCTGGTCCTCCAGGGAGGACGCGTTCCAGGCGTCCTCGCTGGCGACCGTGGTGGGGACGGTGATGGTGATCGGGCCGGAGTCGTTGTTCTCGACGACGACGGACCTGGTCGCGACGCTCAAGGGTTCGGTGTCCACCGAGACGCTGGCGCCCTCACCGGTCCTGGACCGATCGAGACTGCCGTTGATCGCGACGATCGTGATCCGGTCACCCTGGATCATGATCTGGTCGGCGATCGAGAGGTTGGCGTCGTCGAACTGGTTGAACACGCCGGTGTTGGAGAACACCGTGTCCGGGGCGTCGTTGTACCGGGTGTACGTCGGCCGGTAGACGATGTCCTTCGTGGAGAAGGCGAGCGTGCTGTTCGGGTCGGAGCTGTTCCAGTAGTCCCGCGCCTCCGGGCGGATCGCCCGGACGTTCTCGAAGGTGACGTCGTTGGGGCCGTTCGGGTTCGGCTTCACCGTGCTCACCCGCCCGCCGGTGACCGCGAAGTTCACCCCCAGTGCGCGATCGGGGTAGTCGGCACCGACCTGGATCGAGACGGACTGGCTCACCCCCGTCGTCCCCGTCCGCCGGATCGAATCCTGGAGGTTCAGCAACTCCCCCTGGGTGCGCTCGTTGTGCTGGAACTCCGCCTGCTTGTTCTGGTCGGGGATGATAACTCCCTGATAGACCGAGAAGGCGACGACGAGAAATCCGAAGATCAGGATGAACCCGATGACGGGGGCGACGCCGCGATCCTCCCCGGCAACCATGGGTCGACGGAGCAGTCGCGTGCATAAAACGCGTTCGGGTAGCCCCTCGGCCAGCCCCTCAGCCAGCCTCATAAACCGCGTTCGGGCAGCCCCCCGCGAGGCCACAATACATTTACCGGGGTGGAAAAAACAGTACGTATGACGACACGCAGGAGTTATTTCGGGGGCGTCTTGATCGCCGTTCTGGTCCTCA
>CAYSJP010000205.1:0-4407 GCA_964431395.1 uncultured Halobacteriales archaeon | reverse complement strand
CGGGATCAATAGCTTCAATGCCCCCGACCGATATCGTCGAGCCAATGCGCGCCACGCGGCGCTTCTGGGGAGTCACCCTCCTCGCGGCCCTGCTCGCCGGGCTGGCGATCCCCCTGGAGCGCCCGGTCCTGCTGGCCGGCACCGCGAGCCTCGCCGCGTGGCTGCTCGCCCACCAGTACCGGTTTCTCAGGCGCCTCGAACGCACCGAGGAGACGGTGGAGATCGACCAGACCCTCTCCCGGGATCGGGTCGCCACCGGCGGCTCGACCGGTTACTCCCTCTCGATCGCCCGGCCCGATCCGGCGGTGCTTCCCCTCTCGATGGAGGCGGGGCCACCGCTCGCCGCGAGCGCGGAGGGCACGGTCCGGACGGTGTCGCTGGCGCCCGGCCAGCGGGAGGCCAGCCTCGGGCTGACGCTGTCCTGGCCCGTCGCGGGGCGGTTCGCCTGCGAGCCCGTCACGGTGGCGGCGACCGATCCCGCCGGGTTCTTCGCGGAGACGCTCACGCTCGGTTCGACGCCGTCGATCACCGTCGAGCCACGCCGCCCCCGGAACGTCCACGTCGGCGCGGGCGGCGAGGAGGTCTCCGCCGCCTACGGCGAACACGAGGGCGGCCGCACCGGGTCCGGGTTCGACCCGGCGGAACTCCGGGAGTACGTTCCGGGTGACTCCGCCGCCCGCATCGACTGGAAGGCGACCGCCCGCCTGGCGGACCCGTACGTCCGCGAGTACGAGAGCGAGACCGAGTACCGGACGGCACTCCTCCTCGACGGCCGCGCCGAACTCGGCGTCGGCCCCGAGGGCGCGACCAAGCTCGATTACCTGCGCCACGTCGCGCTCGCCTTCGTCGGGAGCGCCCGCCAGCTCTCCGATCCGCTGGGGTGTTACACGGTCGACGACGACGGCATCACGGCGCGTCACCCGCCGGCGGCGACCACGGAGAACTACGCCCGCATCCGATCGACGATCGAGGACCTCCGTGTCCCCCCCGGCGACCCGGACTCCGGGGCCACGACGAATGTAACTGCGAGGCGAGACAGTGCCCCCGGAGCCCGGCTGGACGGGCGGCAGAGTCCGGCGGGGGCCCAGGACGTGGCCGACACCCTGACCGGTGACGACGCCTTCGACACGACGCTGCGGCCCTTTTTCTCCGAGACGGGCTCGTACGTCCGGCGGATCAGCGGCGATCCGTTGTTCGAGACCGCGCGCGCCGAGATCGGCCGCCTCGACGGCGCGGTCTGGACGGTCATCCTGACCGACGACAGCCACCCCGAGCGCCTGCGCGAGGCGGTCACCGTCGCGCGCCGTGGCGGCAACCGGGTGCTCGTCTTTCTCGCGCCGACGGTTCTGTTCGAGCCCGGCGGCCTGGCTGACCTGGAGGCGGCGTACGACCGCTACCTCGCCTTCGAGGAGTTCCGCCGCGACCTCGCGCGCCACCCGGCGGTGTCGGCGTTCGAGGTGGCGCCCGGCGACCGCCTCGACGCCGTCCTCGCGAGCGGGCGACGGCGACGCGACCGCGACGGGCGCACGGCCAGGAGGGCCTGACCGATGGCACCGACACCCACCGACGTCGACACGGAGCGCCCGACCTGGCCCGGCCTCGCCGCAGTGGGTCTCGCGGGGATCGGATTCGTGCTCGTCGGCGGCGTCGCCGGGATCGGCGCCGCGCTCGCGCTGGGCGCCGCGTGGTACGCGCTCCCGGCGCCCTACGCCGTCGCGCTGGGCCACCTCCTGTTCGTCGCCCTCCTCCCGGCGGAGCCCGGGGCGCTCCAGCTCGTCCCCACGGAGCTGGGCCTCCTGGGCATCCTCGCGGTGGCCCGCCCGGGCGGAGACGGGATGCCCCGGTCCGGCACCCTCCGGTTCGGGGCGCTGTTGGTCGGCGGCACGCTCCTGCTCGGTGGCGTCGCCGCGCTCGGCCTCCGACTCGGCGGGCTTCCGGGGGCCGTCCTCGCACTCGCCGCCGTTGCACTCCCGGTCGGGTACGGCTTGCACCGCTACGAACGCCTCCGGCTGGGCCTGCTGGATGCCGGGACCACCACCACGACTAACCCATGAGCACTGACGCCATCGACGATACCGACGAGCGCGGGAGAACCGGGGGCCGTCCCGACGCCGAGCCGGACGAGACAGAGACCCCGCCGCCGTCGGAACTGGCGGCCCGGGTCGAGTTGCTGGAGGCGGAGAACCGCCGGCTCCGGGCGGCGTACGCCGCGTCGCGACGCGCGACCTACGAGCGGACGGCGGTCGGGCTGGCCGCGACCGGCGCGGTCGCCGCCCTCGGCGGGATCGCCTTCCCCGCGAGCAGCACCGTCCTGTTTTCCCTCGCCGCGATCGGGGTTTTCGCCGCGGTGTTGACGTACTACCTGACGCCCGAGCGGTTCGTCGCCGCCACCGTCGGCGAGGCGGTGTACACCGCTCACGCCGAGAACGGCGACGCCGTCGCCGGCGAACTCGGGCTCGCCGACCAGCGGCTCTACGTCCCCCTGGCGGATCCGGCCCGGGCCGCCACGCTGTACGTCCCACAGGAAGCCGCCGACGCGCCCCCGCCGCCGGACGACCTCGAGGCGACGTTCGTCGCTAGGGACGGCGAGCGCGGCGTCTCCCTGCGGCCCGCCGGCGGGGCGCTGTTCCGGGAGTTCGAGCGCTCCCTCACCGGACCGCTCGCCGAGGACCCGGGACCGCTGGCCGACCAGCTCGCCGACGGCCTCGTCGCGGCGTTCGAGCTCGCTGACGGCGTCGACCCCGACGTGGCGGCCGACGGCACGACGTGTGTGTTCGGGGTCGACGGCAGCGCGTTCGGCGCGGTGGATCGGTTCGATCACCCGATCGCCTCCTTTCTCGCGGTCGGGCTCGCGGTCGGGCTGGACCGCCCGGTCGAGACCACCGTCACGCCCGGCGACGACCGGGTCGAGTACCGCGTCACCTGTTCCTGGACGGACGACGAGGGCGAGTGGGTGTTCGGGCGCACCGGGATGCCCGACGCGGAAGACGGCAACGAGGATACCGAGGCCCGGGACGCCGACGCGGGGAGTTGACGCTGCCACCCTGGAACTGTCTTGGCCCCCGGGAGCGTCCCGGGCCGGCCGGGCCGGGTCAGGCCTCGTCCGCCGTCTCGCCTCGAAGAACTGCACGAAACGACGGGAGCGGCGGCGCGCGGTGCCAGAGCCAGAGCCCGACCAGGAGGGCAAAGAGGAGCCACTCGGTCGCGAACGGCGTGAGTTCGCCACCGCTCAGCCGGGACGCGGACTCGACGAACTGCTCGGCGTGGCCGTCGAAACTCGTCGTGGCGTAGTCGGGCGCGGCCAGAACGGGCCACGCGAGAAAGGTGAGCCCGTCGAGGTTCAACGCGAGCAGTTCCCGGATCGAGTCACCGAACAGGTGGGTGGCGTACCCGACCGCGAGGGCCACGCCGGATCGGCCTCGCCACCCCGTCCCGCGGCGGGCGAGCGCGAGCGCGGCCAGACAGAGCGGCACGGCAAAGAGGAGGGAGTGTGCGAGCGAGCGACCCTCCGGGAGCACCCCGACGGAGTACGCGAGGGGCTTGTCGATCAGGTCCGGCAACTGGGTCGCGACCGTCAGGACGACCACCGGCACCCCGACGGGGTGGGCGTCCTCGCGGTACCGGGTGTAGGTCGCGTAGGCGATGTACCCGACGGCGAGGTGCCCCCAGGGCCACATCCTACTCCTCGTGCTCGGGTGCGCCGCCGTCGCTCACCGCCTCCGGGCCGGCCTCGGCGACCGTGCTCGGGTCGATCCCCGTCGGCGGCTCGACGGACTCGGTGATCTCCGCGACCACGTCCGCCGCGCTCACGTCCGACAGCTCCGCGTCGGTGCTGAGCACCAGCCGGTGGACGAGGATCGGCGCCGCCAGCGACTTCACGTCGTCCGGGATGACGTACTCCCGGCCCTCGATCGCCGCCCGCGCCTTTCCGGCGTTGAGAAAGGCAAGCGACGCCCGCGGGGAACCGCCGTGTTCGATGTCGGCGTGCTCGCGGGTCGCACCCACCAGATCGAGGGCGTACTCCTTGACCTTCGGATCGACGTACACCTCCTCGACGGCCTCGCGTGCCTCGAGCAGGTCCTCGGGCGTGGTGATCTCGGTGACGTCGCCGGGACCCAGCCCCGGGTTCTCGTCGAACCGATCCAGGAGTTCGCGCTCCTCGCCACGCGTGGGCAGCCCCGCCAGGAGCTTGAACTGGAAGCGATCCCGCTGGGCCTCCGGGAGCGCGAACGTCCCCTCCATCTCGATCGGGTTCTGGGTCGCGATCACCATGAACGGGGTCGGCAGCGACTGGGTGTCCCCGTCGATGGTGACCGTGCGTTCCTGCATCGCCTCGAGCAGCGCGCTCTGGGTTTTCGGCGTCGCGCGGTTGATCTCGTCGGCGACGACGACGTTCGCGAACACCGG
>CAYSJP010000204.1:0-4453 GCA_964431395.1 uncultured Halobacteriales archaeon | reverse complement strand
CCGGGGGCGAGAAGGCGGGCCATGGGCACGCTCGATCCGAACTTCGAGGGCGAGACCGTGATCATCACCGGCGGCACCTCCGGCATCGGCCGGGAGACCGCGCTGCAGTTCGGGGCGGCCGGCGCGACGGTGCTGATCGGCGACGTCGAACGCGAGCCGAATCTCGCCGAGACGTCCACGGCGGAGGCGATCCGCGAGGCGGGCGGCGAGGCCGCGTTCGTCGAAACCGACGTGAGCGACCGGTCGGCGGTCGAGAAACTCGTCGAGGCGGCCCGGGAGTACGGCGGCGTCGACGTCATGATCAACAACGCCGGGGTTTACCGGGACGGCCCGGTCACGGACCTCACGGAGGCCGACCTCTCGGCCGTCCTGTCGGTGAACGTCGAGGGCGTGTTCAACGGCGTCCAGTGTGCGGCGATCGACATGCTCGAGCGATCGGATCCGGGCACGATCATCAACACCGCCTCGATCAGTTCGGAGTTCGCACAGCACGGCCAGATGGCCTACGACGCCTCGAAGGGGGCAGTGGTGATGATGACCCGGACGGCGGCGCTGGACCTCGCGGCCGAGGGGATTCGCGTCAACGCCGTCGCTCCCGGACAGATCGCGACGGAGATCGTGCCCGGGCTGGCCGAGCGTCAACGCGAGCTGGCTCGGACGGAGGGACACCTCAAGCCCGTTCCGCTGGGGCGAGCGGGCGAACCCGAGGACGTCGCCGGCGCCTACCTCTTTCTCGCGAGTGAGGCGGCGGATTACGTCACGGGCGAACTACTGTTCGTCGACGGCGGGTGGCAGGTCGGGTGAGGATGTCCGGTCGGGGTCGTGACCGTCTCCGGCGCGAGTCCGCGGACCGGGGTGGCGAACGCAGAGGTCGAGGCCGGGGAGGAAGCGTCCGAAAGGGGGAGGGATCCGGGGGTGAAAACGACAGTCGAGCGCCGAACACACCGATGGGGGTTCGTGCGTGGTTGGGGGGGGGGATTCACGCATCGAAACGTGGTGATATCCGACGCCACTCAAGAGTTGGTGCGAAAGGTAGAAGCTCCTTCCGTCGAATAGCCTAGGGTTTTCATATACCCCTCCGTGATGTGAACTATGAGATACCTGGACGCGACGCTCGAACTCCCCCCCGAGCTTCGCCACCCGATGGAGGAGTACATGCGGGAATCGGACGCCATCGAGCACGTGGAGATCATGGCGTGGAACCTCACCCCCGAGCGCGTGGAGTACGTGCTCGCGTACGTCGACGGCGCGATGGAGCCGTACCGCGAGCGGATCGAGTCGGTCGACACGATTCGCGATGCGATGCTGTCACGGATCGAGGAGGGGTCGTTCTACGTCTACGTCTGCCAGGAGACCCGCGAGGCCGACCAGCAGTGGCGGCAAGCCTTCGATCGCCGCAACCTGGTCGTGGTCCCCCCGATCGTGTACGACGAGGGAGGGACCCGGCTCACCGTGGTGGGCGCCGCGGAGGACCTGCGGGCGCTGCTCGCCGGGATACCCGACCGGATCGACGTGAACGTCGAGGAGGTGAGCAACTACGACCGCCGTCACGCGACTGTCGCCGGGGGCATGACCGATCGCCAGCTAGAGGCCGTCTCGGTCGCGGTCGAGCTGGGCTACTACGGGGTCCCGCGCGATGCCGACCTCGAGGACGTCGCCGGGGCGCTCGAGTGCGCGGAGAGCACGGCCTCGAACCTCCTGCGGAAGGCCGAAGCGAGCGTCATGCACCGGCTCGTCGGCGTCGGGTGACGGGCCCATCGGGAACCCGAAGACCCGATACCGGGAACCGACAGTATCACGGTCCCCGACGGCGAAGCCGGCCGCTATGTTCGAGAAGGTGCTGGTCGCCAACCGCGGCGAGATCGCGGTGCGGGTCATGCGGGCCTGTCGGGACCTCGGGATCGGAACCGTCGCCGTCTACTCCGACGCCGACCGCTCGGCCGGCCACGTCCGCCACGCCGACGAGGCGTACAACGTCGGCCCGGCGCGGGCTGCCGACTCCTATCTGGACGGCGAGGCGATCCTCGACGCCGCGAGGCGGGCGGGCGCCGACGCGATCCATCCCGGCTACGGCTTTCTCGCGGAGAACGCCGGCTTCGCGGCCGACGTCGAGGAGTCGGAGGTGACCTGGATCGGGCCGCCCGCCGACGCGATGGAGGCCCTCGGCGAGAAGACGAGCGCCCGGTCGGTGATGGAGGAGGCCGGCGTCCCGGTGGTCCCGGGAACGACCGAGCCCGTCGAGTCGGCCGACAGGGTCGCGGAACTCGGCACGGAGTACGGCTATCCGGTCGCGATCAAGGCCGAGGGCGGCGGCGGCGGCCGCGGGCTGAAGATCGTCGAGGGGCCGGAGGACGCCGCGGAGGCCTTCGAGAGCGCCCGACGGGAGGGGGAAGCGTACTTCGACAACCCCGCCGTGTACGTCGAGAAGTACCTCCCGGAACCACGCCACGTCGAGGTGCAGATCCTCGCCGACGAGCACGGTACCGTCCGCCACCTCGGCGAGCGGGACTGTTCGCTGCAGCGCCGCCACCAGAAGCTGATCGAGGAGGCCCCCAGCCCGGCGCTCGACGCCGACCTGCGGGCCGAAATCGGCGACGCCGCCCGCCGCGGGATCGAGGCGGCCGGCTACGAGAACGCCGGCACCGTCGAGTTCCTGCTCGCGGACGGCGACTTCCACTTCATGGAGGTGAACACCCGGATCCAGGTCGAGCACACGGTCACGGAGGAAGTGACGGGGATCGACGTCGTGAAGTGGCAACTCCGGATCGCCGCCGGCGAGGCGATCGACTTCGACCAGGCGGCGGTCGAAATCGACGGCCACGCGATCGAGTACCGCATCAACGCCGAGAACCCCGCGAAGGAGTTCGCGCCGACGCCGGGGACGCTCTCGACGTACGACCCCCCCGGAGGGATCGGCGTCAGGATCGACGACGCGGTCCGGCAGGGCGACCAAATCTCGGGCGACTACGACTCCATGATCGCGAAGTTAATCGTCGCCGCCGGCGATCGCGGGGAGTGTCTCGCGCGCTCTAAGCGGGCGCTCGCGGAGTTCGACATCGAAGGAGTGTACACGACGATCCCCTTCCACCGTCTGATGCTCGCTGACGATCGGTTCGTCGAGGCCTCCCACACCACCGACTACCTCGATTCCGAACTCGACCCGGCGCGGATCGCGGCCGCGGTCGATCGGTGGGGCCCCGGCGACGTCGGCGACGACGGGGCAGACGACGGGACGGTCGTCGAGCGCACCTTCACCGTCGAGGTGAACGGCAAGCGATTCGAGGTGGACCTGGCGGAGCGCGATCCGCCGGAGGGGACGCGCGGGCCGAGCAGTGGGGACGACGGTGGCGAACGGTCAGGAACCGGGCCGACGACCGGATCGTCCGGGAGCAGCGACGGGCCGGAAGCGGCGAGCCCGGAGGGCGAGGAGGTCACCGCGGAGATGCAGGGGACGATCCTGGAGGTCGCGGTGGCCGAGGGCGACGCGGTCGAGCGCGGCGACACCCTCTGTGTGCTGGAGGCGATGAAGATGGAAAACGACGTGGTCGCCTCCCGCGGCGGGACGGTGACGGGCGTGTTCATCGTGGAGGGCGACAGCGTCGACATGGGTGACCGGCTCGTCGTCATCGAGTAACCGCTCTCGCCGTCTCCGGGGCGGCGAAAGCGGCGCCGCGTCATCGATCCCGGAGCGGGGGTCAAACAGAGACGGGCCCGGACGACATGCCGGAGAGCGGCACAGAGAATTAAGTACCCGCATGGAGAACTGTACCGCATGGCGGACGACACGGGGGGTCGCTTCGAGCCCGAGATCGAGATCGACGACGCGAAGCGCTCGGACATCGAGATCTGGCTGGTCAACAACTTCGAGACCCCGTTTTTCAAGCTTCGGTACATCCTGATCGTGCCGGTGTTGGTCTCGATCCTGGGCGCGCTGATGATGTTCGCGGTGGGCTGGAACCACACCTACAAGGCGCTGAGGGCGATCCTGCTCCAACAGCAATTCGGCAAGCAGAACGTCGTGTTGCCTCTGATCAAGGCGCTCGATACCTTCCTGATCGGAATCATCCTGTTCATCTTCGCGTTCGGAATCTACGATTTCTTCGTGAGCGTACTCGAACCGGCAAACGACGCCGGTGTCCGTCCCGATTGGTTCAAGTTCGAATCCACCGGCGAACTCAAGACCAAACTCGTCGAACTCGTGTTGGTGATCCTCACGATCCAGTTCTTCGAGCAGATGGTGGCGGTCATCCCGGAGATCGAGGAGCCGCGCAACTTCCTGATCATCCCGATTGGGGCGGCCATCCTCGCGGTCAGCATCGGCTTTTTCAAATGGGCGACACACTGACGATGAACGGCAAAAGGAGGAACCGATGATCGGGGACGAACCGACGTGGCTGGTGAACCTGATCATCACTATCGCGATCCTTCCCATCCTGGTCGGGAGCCTCGGGGA
>CAYSJP010000203.1:0-4472 GCA_964431395.1 uncultured Halobacteriales archaeon | reverse complement strand
ACGACACGGTGAACCTGCTCGCGGACGCGATCGCCGTCGTCAACACCGTCGCGCTGGGGTTCCTGCTTTTGGGTGTGCGGTTCATCAAGCGCGGCGAGATCCGCAAACACCGCGCCGCGATGCTGACGGCGTTTAGCCTGATACTGCTTTTTCTGGTCCTGTATCTCACCAAGGTCGGCGGCGGCTTCGAAAAGAGCATCGTCATCGAGGAGGGGCAGTTCCTCGCCGCGTACGGCGACGTCATCAGGCCGGCGTATCTCGGCATGCTCGCGATCCACGTCCTCCTGTCGATCGTCGCCGTTCCCGTCGTCCTGCACGCGGTCGTGCTCGGACTCACCCACAGTCCGGGCGAACTCCGGGAGACGATCCACCCGACGGTTGGCCGGATCGCCGTCACCGCCTGGACGCTCTCGCTCGCGCTCGGGGTGATCACGTACGTCCTGTTGAACCACGTCTACTCCTGGGAGGTCTCCGAACGGGCGGCTCTCCTCCTCCTGGTCGCCGGACCCGGATTCCGGAGAATCGGGCGTGTTGACGACTGGTGAGCGGGGCGTCGAGGGGGCCGGAACGTCAGTCCCGCCACGGCAGGGTGTACACTCCGAGGCTAAAGGCGACGACTGCGAGGACCGCGAGGATGGCCATGCTCGCGTCGACGCCGCCGCCGGTGAGCGCGTTTCTCGTAGCCCGCGCGAAGTACGTGAGCGGCGACAGCGCCACGAGCGGCCGAAACCACTCCGGGAGGGTCGCCGGCGGAACGAACGTCTCCGAGAGAAAGATGAGGGGGAGGCCGATGCCGTTGCTCGCGGCGATGGCACCGTCCTGTGAGTCCGCGAGGCTCCCCAGCAGCGCGCCGATTCCACAGAACAGGACGATCCCCAGCCCGACCGCGGGCAGAAGAGCGACCGAGAGGGAGATCACGGCGTCGGTGAGAACGGCCAAAAGCGCCAGCACGAGCGCGCTCGCGGCACCCACGAGGGCGGCGTTGACGAGCGTCTCCGCGGCCAGCCACTCCGCCGGAGCGAGCGGCGTCGTCGCCAGTTTCTCGAATCTGCTCCCCTCGCGGTGGCGCGCGACCGCCGAGCTCACTCGCGACAGCGGGGTGAACAGGACGACGACCGCCAGATACCCGGGGACGTAGTAGACGGGGTCCTCGCTGAACAGCCCGCCGGCCTGTGACCCCACGAGCGCGCCGAAGATGACGATCAGGATCGCCGGGAAGAAGAAGGTGAAGAAGACGGCGGTCCGCCGGCGGACGAATCCCTTCCAGGCAGCGCGGACCGCCGCCGCGGTGCGACCGGAGCGCGTCACGGCCCATCACCGCCCCGGACGGGCGTTTCGCCGCCTGCTGGATCGCCGGTCGCGGGGTCGCCGATCGGGTCGCCGCCGGTGGAGCGCGGGGTTTCGCCGGTCAGCGCGAGGTACGCCGTCTCGAGATCCGCCTCGCTCCAGGAGAGGGCGTCGTAGGTGATGCCGGCGGCGGCCAGCGCGTCGACCACGCTGCCGATTTCTTCGGGCGGAAGTTCACGGATTACGAGCCCCCGATCGGTCGGTTCCGCGTCGTATCCGGGGATGGACTCGGCGTCGGTGCCGACGAGCAGGCGCGTCTCGCCGCCGTGGTCCGTGACCAGTCCGCCCGGCGTGTCCAGGGCGACGAGTTCGCCTCCCGCGAGCACGCCCACCCGATCCGCGAGGCGCTCGACCTCGTCCATGTAGTGGGTCGTGAGGAACACGGTCGTGCCGGCGGCGGCGAGGTCCTCGATCAGGCCGTGGACGGCGCGCCGCCCGGCCGGGTCGATCCCGGTCGTCGGCTCGTCGAGAAAGAGCACCTCGGGGTCGTTCACCAGCGCCGTCGCCAGGAGGGTGCGGCGCTTCTCCCCGCCGGAGAGATCCGCGTAGCGCGTCCCCCCGGCGTCGGTGACGCCGACGTCATCGAGCACCGCGTCGACGTCCCGGGGGTCGTCGTACAGTCCGGCGTAGTAGGCGACGAGCTCGCGGGCGGTGAGGCGATCCGGCGGCCCGAAGTCCTGTGGGAGGAGGCCGATCCGGCCCTTCGGGACCGACCGCGGCGGCGACCCCAGCAGTCGCGACTCGCCGGCGTCCGGATCCGTCGTTCCCGTCAGGCAGCGCACGAGCGTGGTCTTGCCCGCGCCGTTGGGGCCGACGAGGGCGAACACCTCGCCGGGATCGACTGACAGTGAAACGCCCGACAGGGCGTCGGTTCCGTCGTAGGCCTTGCGGAGGTTCTCTGCCGCGATAGCCGTCACACACGCAGTTTACCTCGGTCGCGCTAAAACGGTTCGATTCGGCCACCGCCCGCCGGCTGCCGGGGCGGTCAACTCCCCCTCTCGAAGCGGTCGAACGGCCGCCAGAGCAGCAGGGCGACCGCCGAGAGGAACACGATCGTCGAGGCCGCGTAGGGCTGTTCGGTCGCGAAGACGACCACCGCGGCGGAGCTCCCGAACACCCCTGCGAGGGCCGTTCCCAGGACGGGCCACGTACAGGAGACACAGGAGAACAGCCCGACGGCCCCGGCCCACACCGATCCGGCCGTCTCGAGCACCGTCACGTACACGAGGTACGCCAGCACCGCGTAGCCCAGCAGTTTGTAGGGCGTGATCGCGAGCCCGAGAACGTCACCCGAAACGAGCAGCGTCGGCCCCCAGCCCGGCGGCAGCGGCCAGTTGACCGCGAACCCGAAGTCGTGGCTGTGCCCGCCGTGGATGGCGTGGACCTGGATCAGGCCGCCGACGTACGCGAGCAGGAGGAAGTAGCCGACCCCGAGGAGCGCCCCGATCCGGCGGTGAAGCGCCGGGGCGTCGGGGGGGTCGGTCAGCCACAGCGCCAGCAGCGAGGCGTTGATCCACACCAGGGGGTACACCAGCACCATCGGGTCGGTGATCCGCACCGACTCGTACAGGACGTACCACCCGACGATGACGGTCTCCGCCCAGAGGATCGCGGCGGCGATGCCGAGTGACCGGGCGGGCGGGACTCGCGTCTTGGCGGCAGTGAGCGTGCTCATGATCACACGGCGAGGGTGTCGACGACGATGGCGAGCAACAGCGCGCCGAGGTAGGCGTTGGAGGCGTGGAACGCCCGGAACGCGGCCCGCTCGCCGGGGTTACGGTGGAGCTTCAGCACCATCCAGAGGAACACCGTGCCCAGGGCGACGCTCGTCGCCGAGTACAGGGGACCGAGCCCCGACACCGCCGCCAGCGCGGCGGCCGCGATCAGCGTCGCGCCCAGATACAGGAGGATGTGTTTCCGGGTCGTCGCCTCCCCCCGGACGACCGGCATCATCGGAAAGCCGCCGCGGGCGTAGTCCTCCTTGTACGCCAGCGCGAGGTTGTAGAAGTGCGCGGGCGTCCACAGGAAGATCACGGCCGCGAGCAGGAGGGCGGCCGGACCGACCGTGTTCGTCGCGGCGGCGGCACCGATCGCAGCGGGGAACGAGCCCGCGAGTCCGCCGACAACCGTGTTCTGGACGGTGTTGGGCTTCAACAGGAGCGTGTACACCACGCTGTAGTAGGCGATGGCTGCCGCGCCCAGGACGGCCGCCAGCGCGTTGATCGAGAGGAACGTTCCGACGGAGGCCACCGCGAGCACGGAGCCGAAGGCGACGGCGTTGCGGACGCCGACCCTGTCGGTCGCGAGGGGGCGGTCCGCGGTGCGCTGCATCCGGCGGTCGACGTCGCGCTCGAGGACGTGATTGAACGTGCCGCTCGCGCCGATCGCGAGAACGCCGCCCGTCAGCGTCAGCACGACGGTTCGGAGGTCGAGATTGCGCCCGGCGGCGAGCGCCATGCCGGCGGCGGCCACCAGGCAGAGCAGCCACATCAGGCGCGGCTTCGTCAGGCTGACGTACGCGCGTGCCGTCTCCTTCAGTTCTCCGAGGGTCGTCGTCGGGGGTTCGTACGCCTCCTCGACGGCGTCGGCCGGCTCGGGGTCGGGACCCTCGAGATCCGGATCGTCGACCGGGTCGCCGGCGTCGTCGCCCTCGAGCAGCCAGGCCAGCGAGAGCAGGAACCCGGCGAAGATGCCCACGCCCGCGAGGAGATGCAGCCCCGAGAGGGCCACGGAGGGTCCCCGTGTCGCGGTGAGCGCGCCGAGGCCGACCTGGAGTGGGTACAGCAACAGCGCGGCGGCGAGCGCGCCCTGCACGCGTCGGTCGTTCGAGGCGCGGATGCCGACCGCTCCCGCGGCCAGGACGAGCCCGCCGACGACGAGCGCGACGACCCGGTGTGTCCAGGCGATTGCCTGGTCGGTTCCGCCGCTCGGGAGCAGGCCCCCGTCACACAGCGGCCAGCCGGAACACGCCGCCGTGGCGTCCGCGATGGCGGTCGTCGCCCCGGCCATTATGAGCACGTACACGCCCATGGTGGCCGCCGCGATCAACGCTGTCGTCCTCGTGGACGCGTCGGCCATGTCTCTTCGACTGTTTGACGTCGGCGTATTTCAACGTCCCGAATCCG
>CAYSJP010000202.1:0-4485 GCA_964431395.1 uncultured Halobacteriales archaeon | reverse complement strand
GTGAACGGCGAGGCTTTCGCCTCGAATTTCCGTAAACCCACCGTCAAGTCCCGTCTCGTGGCATCCACCGTCCAACTCCGTCCCGAAAGATTGCGTTCGAAACACAATTCTATGGCACGTATCGAGCTACGCCACGGTTCCCGATCACCGGATTACTCGTGGGGCGTTCTCGTATCATCCCGCCGTTACCCGCGAAGACGGGGTATTCGGAATCCATTTGGGTCGACCGGGGCCACCCTCGCGAGAGGATATTCGCGTCAGGTGCGCTGTTATAGACGTTTGAGAAACGCCCAATACGCTTAAGTTCGACGCGGGCGATTTTTCTGACTGAGGTCTGACAGAAATGAACAAAAACGTAGGCGGACTCGATCGATCGGCACGGCTCGTCGTCGGATCCATCCTCGCCATCGCAGGCATCGTGGTTGCGGCCGGGTTCTGGGAACTGGGCACCGTGATCGGCGCCGGGGCACTCGTCGTCGGTGCGGTGCTCCTCGTGACCGGGGCCACCCAGAAGTGCCCGTTAAACTCGGTCGCGGGCGTCGACACGACGGAGTGACGGCCGGGACGGTGCCCCGATCCGGCCGGCTATCCGGCGCGATCAGATCGGTAGCCATCGTTCCGGCGCGGGGTTCACCGATCCTCCGATCCGAAATCCGAGATCGACGCCTGGCCGTCGTGGTCGCGATCGGTATCCGGGGCGTGATCGGCGTCCGGGGTGTCGCCGCCCGGACCGTCCTCCCACTCCCCCAGATCAGCCTGCTCGCCCTCCACGAAGGAGAGGTTCGACACCCTGACGCCGAGTTTCCGCACGGGACGCTCCCGGAACTCCGCGAGGAGGTCGAGCGCGATATCCGCGAGGAGGTCCGGGTCGTCCACCGGCCCCGACAGTGATTCGGCGCGGGTGTGCACCTCGAAGGGCGGCTCGACGACTTTGATGCCGACGGTCCGGTACAGCGCCTCCTCCCGGCGCGCGCGGTCGGCGACTGCGGCGGCGAGGGTCTCGACCGTCTCGCGCTTCTCGGCGACGGACTTCGTCGCCTCCGCGAGCGCCGATTCCCGCGAGAGACTCTTCGGTTCGCCCCGGGGGCTCACCTCGCGGTCGTCCTCCCCGCGAGCGCGAGCGTGGAGTTCGCGGCCACGATCGCCGTACCGCTCGCGCACCCACGACTCCCGGGCGTCCGCGAGGTCGCCGATCGTCCCGATCCCCTCCTCGCGAAGCTCGCCCGCGGTGACCGGCCCGATTCCGTGCAGCAGTTCGATGGAGAGCGGCGCGAGAAACGCCTCCACCTCGCCCGGCCTCACGACGACCAGCCCGTCGGGCTTGTCGTGGTCGGAGGCGATCTTCGCGGCGCTCATCGACGGCGCGACGCCGACGCTCGCGGTGACCCCGACCTCGCGAGCGATCCGTTCCTTGAGGTGTCTGGCGACGCCGTCGACGTGCGCCCAGTCGGTGCTGTCGGTCACGTCCAGATACGCCTCGTCGATACTCACCTGGCGGAGGGTGTCCGCGACCTCCCGCAGGATCGACGTGACGTCCCCGCTCACGGACTCGTAGAAATCCATGTCGACGGACCGGTAGTGCCCCGCCTCGTCGGGGTCGCGGTCGGGGTCCTCGCGGGCGCGCTCGATCGGCGGGAGCCGCTCCATCGCCGCCTCGATCCCCTGTGCGCTCTCGATGCCGTACGCCCGGGCCTCGTAACTCGCGGTCGCGACCGCGCCGTGGTCCTCGCCGGGCTCGTAGCCCATGCCGACGACCACGGGCTCGCCGCGGAGGTCGGGGTCCTTCAGGCGTTCACAGGCCGCGTAGAAGCAGTCCATGTCGACGTGACAGACGATGCGGTCCTCGCCGTCATCGTCTCCGAGCGTCGACCAGTCGCGGTCGTCGCCCCGGGTCATCGTCGGGGGCTCGTCATGCTGATCGTCGTAGCCGCGTACCGGTGGTCGCCTCCCCCGGTGTCAGCGAGCAACGCTGAGAGACCACGACGATCATCATCAGTCTCCGCCGACGGCGACCGGGACGCCCTCGACCCGGGTGCCGTTCTCCCGGCAGGCCTCGAGGGCGTGCTTGGCGGCCATGCCGGCCGCCCGCGCGTCGCGGTCGCGGCCGACGCCGACCTTGAGCCGGACGCCCGCCTCGTCCTCGACGTGATCGATCGCGGCGGCGTACGCGTCCCGAGAGAGCCCCGCGCCGACCGCGATCACGTTGTCGCCGCCGACGAAGAAGGCGAGTGAGTCCTCCCGCTCGTGGAGGTGCCGCATCAGGGCGTAGTACCCGCCCTCGATGCGGACGAACGTGTCGAAGGCGTGGAGTTCGTCGGTGTACTTCTCGGTCGCGTCGTCGACGTCGAAGTGCGCGATCTCGACGTCTTCGGCGGTCCGCTCCGCCCCGGGAATCGGGTCGCCCCGGAGGATCTCCCGCCGGCCGTCGTCCTGTGCGCTGCCCGCGTCCTGGAGCTGTTCGGTCGCGGTCGAGAGAGCGCCCGCGGGCGTCTCCGCGGCCGCGACGGAGAAGCTCACCGTCACCGGGTACCGGTTGCCGATCGACTCCTGGATCATGGCGTGGTCCTCCCGGGACAGCCCGTTCGTGACCGCGAGCATGTTGTCGAAGCGGGCGAAAAAGACGTAGCCGCCGCGGTTGCCGACGAGCTGTGCGAGATCGGCGTACAGCCGGGACTGAAGCGTCTGGAGGTCCGGCTCCCGGCGCGGCTCCGGCGTCACCGTCCAGGGCCCGTAGTTGTCGATCTGCACGAGCGTGACCTGCGTGTTCGTCACTGTACCCCGGATTGGGCAGTGGGACATATTTCTCCTTTGATCCCGGGTGGATCCGCCCGTTCGTTCTCCGGGAGCCGGCAGTCCAGCTACTGGTACTCCGCACACACCCGCCGGATGCCCTCCTCGAAGCCGATTTCGGGCTCCCAGCCCGTCGCCTCGCGCATCCTCGTGGGGTCCGCGCAGGTGTCGTGGACGTACACGTCTTCCGGGATGGGGTTCTCGACGTAGCGGGGGGAAACGTCGGTCCCGAGTTCGTCGTTGATCATGTCGACGACGGTGTCGAAGGAGTAGGCCTCGCCGGTGCCGAGGTTGTACACGCCGGAGAGTTCGTGTTCGGCGGCCAGCACGAGCCCGCGGACGATATCGTCGACGTGAGTGAAATCCCGGGTCTGGGTGCCGTCACCGTACAGATCCGGCCGGTCGCCGTTCGCGACGTCG
This sequence comes from uncultured Halobacteriales archaeon, assembly GCA_964431395.1. GTDB lineage: Archaea > Halobacteriota > Halobacteria > Halobacteriales > Hikarchaeaceae > CAYSJP01. The sequence continues at coordinate 1,275 of CAYSJP010000202.1, read as the reverse complement.
TCGGCGAACTGCGCGATCACGTTGGCGTACTCGCCCTTGTGGGCCTCGGCGCCGCCGTACCCCTGGTAGACCGAAAAAAATCGCATGCCGGCCATCGAGAGGTCGTAGTGATTGTGGAAATACTCGGCGTACTTCTCGCGGGCCATCTTCGAGGCCTCGTACCCCGTGTTCACGGTCACGTCCATGTCCTCGGGGGAGGGTTCCGTCCGGGAGCCGTAAATCGAGGAGGTCGAGGCGTAAACGACCGTGTCACAGCCGTCGGCGCGGGCCTGGTCGACCGTGTTCGCGAACCCCTCGACGTTCACCCGGGCGCCCGTCGTCGGGTCCTCCTCGTGCATCGCATACGAGGACAGCGCCGCGAGGTGGAAGACGACGTCCACGTCGGTGGGGAGATCCTCTGCGGTGACGCTTTGCTCGCGGTACTCCACGCCCGGATCGAGGTTCTCGGGGGTCCCCAGGTAGCCGTCGTCGAGAGCGATCACGTCGTTGTCCGTGGCGAGGTGGTTCGCGAGGTTCGAGCCGATGAAGCCTGCACCGCCGGTGACGAGAACGCGGGCCTTCTGCATGCTCCAAGGCTCGCCCGGAGTCCATATCTGGCTGTCGTTTTCCTCACGGCGTCCGGGTCGTATATTCGCACCGACACGAAGTACAATAACCACCGGCTTTAAGGAAATCTACGACTAACGATGTGTAATGTCATCGATCGAACTCACGTCGAGCCAGAAAACGATACTGACTGCCCTGGTCAACCTCTATCGCGAGCAGGAGGACGCGGTGAAAGGCGAGGACATCGCGGACGAGGTCGGGCGCAATCCGGGCACGATCAGAAACCAGATGCAGAGCCTGAAAGCACTCCAGCTCGTCGAGGGGGTCCCGGGCCCCAAGGGCGGGTACAAGCCCATGGCGACGGCTTACGAGGCCCTCGACGTCGACCAGATGGACCAGCCGGCGTCGGTCCCGCTGGTACTCAACGGTGACGAACTGGAGGACGTGAACGTCGACGGGATCGACCTCACCACGGTCCAACACCCCGATCTGTGTCGCGCCGAGATCCACGTTCTCGGATCGCTCTCCGATTTCCACGAGGGTGACGAGGTGAGCGTGGGTCCGACCCCGCTCTCGAAACTCGTCGTCGACGGGACCGTCGACGGGAAGGACGAGACCAACAACGTCGTCATCCTGCAGATCGGGGACATGCGCGCGCCGGATCCTGATAATGACTAGTGTAGGCAATCATACTGTCGGACGGAAGCAGTGATACGTTCCGCCGGGGAC
>CAYSJP010000201.1:0-4493 GCA_964431395.1 uncultured Halobacteriales archaeon | reverse complement strand
CATTATGAATCCACGGCGAATCACGGTCTTCCCCGAGTCCGTCGACGACCCGACGAGCGAGTGGGTCACGGTCGACGCCGACGTCGTGGTCCCGCTGAACGATACGATCTGATGATTACTCTCACTGTCATGGCTGGTCCAACTGCGAAAGAAGCCGAGTTCTGGGCATTACGGCCCGACTGGCGCGCCGTCGTGCGATCGATCGTGTAACGGCTTCCAATCGCTATACTGTCGGACGGAACGTTTGATGATCTCCGCCGGGGACCTCGCGGTGATCCGACTCGCGTCGATCGAATCTCGCGCGGACGGCGGTTGTGAGACGTCGTCCCACCTCGAGGGATCGAACGCCAGCGGATCGTCCCACCACCGGGCGTCCGTGTGAACGTGAAACTGCGGGAGGACGACGTAGGTGCTCTCGAGTAGCCGGTAATCGCCGAGCGGGACCGCCTCGTCCGCCTCCCGGAATATCGCAGCCGCCGGCGGATACCGGCGCAGGGTCTCCCGGAGCACCTGCTCCGTGTACCCCAGATCGGGGAGATCAGCGAGCGTCGCGCACCGGCCGTCCACGGCGTCGTCGACTTCCGCCCGGAGTCGCCCGGCGACGGCGGGTTTCCGGCCCAGTTCGTACAGTGCCCACGTCAGCGCGGTCGCGCTAGTTTCGTGGCCGGCGAACAGGACGGTCGCGAGCTGGCTGCGGATCTCACTCTCGTCGGGACCGGATCCCCCGCCGGTGGCAGACAGGAGCAACGACAGGAGGTCGTCGCCCCCTGGCGTCCTCGGGCTTGCGGAACCGATCGAAGTCGTGGACCAGGACCTGTTCGATCTCGTCGGGATGGAGAACGGCCGCCATCTCGTGGCCGCCCATCGAGAACCGGGAGGCCGGACCGTTTCGGCGGGAGTGGCTGCGTGTGGTCGTTCCGGGTCATCGTCGTTCGTCGGATTCACCGGCATATCACCTATACCCGGCCACCCGTTCTCCGGTCCGGACACAAGGGGGGTGGGCTCTTTCACCGGACCGTCGACCGGGGCAAAAACTGCCGGACCCCGGTCCGTGGCTGCTGGATCCCGTCGAAGCCCGCCCGATGCTACGGGGCATCGCCGCGGATCGCCGTGTGGTGTCACAACCGGGTTACGCCGGGGTGAACGGGTTGCGTCAAGGTAACACGTGACGTGGATTTTTGTTTCCCGCTGTGGATACCCCCGCCATGGCGGAGGACCAATCCACCGCGGAGTACGAGGTCGTCGTGGTCGGCGGCGGGCCGGCGGGAATGACGGCCGCGCTGTACAGCACGCGTCTCGGTCACCGGACGGCGCTCGTAGACCGTGGCGGCGGCCGGGCGGCGATGATGCAGGACGTCCACAACCTGATCGGCGTCCGCGAGGAGACCAGTGGCAACGAGTTCCTCTCGGTCGGGACGGACCAACTCGAGGAGTACGGCTGTGACGTCCGGAGGGACATGATCGCGTCCTGCGGCCGGGGAGAGGAGGGGGTAGTCCTGGAGGGCAACGCCGGCACCTACCGGACGGAGTACGTCGTCCTCGCGACGGGATTTAACGACGTGCGCCCGGATCCGCCGCTCCCGCGGACCGGCTCGGGACTCCACTACTGCCTGCACTGTGACGCCCACATGTTCGTCGACCAGCCGGTGTACGTGATGGGAACGGGCGAGAGCGCCGCCCACGTGGCGGGGATCATGCTGAACTTCACCGACGAGGTGGACCTCCTGACCCGCGGGGAGGACCCCGAGTGGAGCGACGACACGGACGAGATGCTCGCGGGCCACCCCATCAAGGTCGTCCACGAGGACGTCAGCGGCGTCCGGAACGACGCGGACGGCTGGCTGAAGGCCCTGGAGTTCGAGGACGGCGCCGTCCGGGAGTACAAGGGCGGGTTCGCGATGTACGGCGCGGAGTACAACAACGGGTTGGCGCGCGAACTGGGTTGTGAGCTCAACGACGACGGCTCCGTGGCGGTCGGCGACCACGGGGAGACCTCCGTCGAGGAGGTGTACGCCGTCGGTGACCTCACCCCCGGCCACAACCAGGTCCCCATCGCGCTCGCCGAGGGAGCGAAGGCCGGCATCTCGATCCACTTCGCCCTGCGGGACTTCCCCCGCGACCCGGAGCTCATCGAGGAGGGCGGTCCGGTACGCTCGGAGGCGGTCCCCGGGATTCCCGACGACCTCCTCGAACAGGCCGTCGATTTCCACACGTACGACTGATCGTCCGGGACTACTCCCCGGATCCCTCCATCGCGTAGGAGAGCCGGTGGGGCACCAGGCTGAGGACGCGGATGATCGCGGCCAGGGCGATGAAGATGCCCACGAGGATGTGCCCGACGCCGCCGAGTTTCAGCCACAACAGCGTCGAGGGCCACTTGTGGATCTCCGCGAGCTCGGAGCTGACGGCGGCGCCACGCTCCCCGCCGGTCCCCCCGGCGAGACTCGTACCGGGGAAGTCACTGAAGAACCCGTCCAAAAGCGGGTGAAACTGCGTCAACTCGAACACGATCGCCGCCCCGATCAACAGGTACCCCACCGCCGCGAACACCGCCCCGATCAGCAACATCTTCTTGATACTCCCCATTCGCTCCTCGATCTCCGCCGGGGAGAGTCGATCCATCCCGGCACCGTCTGAGTCTGTCGACATGGTTCGCTCGACGGTACAGCCATCACCCGCATAAGTGTTAGTTGGCAGTAATGTAATCGGGTCACGGACCGGTAACCGCGATCGGTCGGGGTGTCGACGACGGGGGACAATAACACATCGTAACCTGCTTACTCGAGTGTTCGATCACGCACAAGTGAGGCGGGGTCCGAGGGTCGTCCGTGGCTCGATCGGGCCGGAAACGGCGGGTGCTCCGGACGCTCGTCGACATCGCCGACGGGAGCCAGGGAGCCGTGGCCGCCGCGCGGATCGCCGGGACGGTGGAGGAGGATCCACCGGCGGTCCGCGAGGCCCTCGAGTCGCTTCGCTCGTACGGGTTCGTGAAGACCGCCGCCGACGGCGGGTACGAACCGACCGTCACCGGGCGGGAGTTCCTCGCGCTCGACGTCGACGAGGACTCGTTCGTCGTGGTCGACGCACCCGACGACTCCGATCACGGGTAGGCGAACCACCGAACGGATCGATGTGAGAGCGCGGGTGAACCACGGAAAACACTATTACGGGTTCGCTCGTTGGTATGGACAACGGGAATCAGTATGACACCGGATGAATCGGGGGGCAACCCCGCGGCCGGCGTCCTCGGTCGGGAGGATCCGTTCGAGCGTGACCTCTCCGAGGCGGCTTACGGCATCTACGAGTGTGAGACCTGTGAGAACGTCGTGTTCACGCTGGCGGCCGACTCCGACCTGACGTGTCACGGAGACGAAATGATCGAGATAACGGAGTGTGGGATCGACGTCAACACGCCGGATCTCCGCCAGGTGTTGCTCGACGCCTTCGACCTCCCGAAAGCCGGCCTCGACATCTGCCTGTGTGTGATCGGCGACGGACCGATGTCGCCGAGCGAAGTCGCCGAGACCCTCGACTACGACCGGAGCACCGTCTCCCGGTATCTGAACGACCTCGTCGACATCGGTCTGCTGGAGAAGAGCCAGCTCAACCGCGAGAGCGGCGGCGTCGTCAACGTGTACCACTCGATCGACATCGGACGGATGCGCCGGGAGACGCTCGTGGGCTTTTTCGTCTGGGCCGGCGAGGCGGCCAGCCTCATCGAGGAGGCGAACCTCACCAAGGAGGCGTACCTGGATGAGGACGCCTCCGGCTCGCTCCAGGAGGTGTTCTGGGAGGAGTTCCAGGAGTGACCCACCCGCGCCTCCGACCGGATTGACCTCCTCCCGCCTGAAGACGCGGGAATCACCGGGGCTCGCCGGCACACGGAGCGTCACGGACGGAAGCTATTATTTAAACATTTCGCTGGCTGGTTGCCGCTCTCCACACGCTCGCCGGTTTAAGTAGTGTGTCTCGTGAACCAGTAGCGTACGAACCGGCGGCGACCCGGACTCGTGTCCGGGCGGCGCCGGGGCGACACCGATACCCATGGTCACGAAACTGCGATCACGCGAGGAGTGGAAAGGCACCCTCCGCGAAGGCGGTTCGAGGGGACCCGTCGACGTGTTGCTCTCGATGCAGGACGTCGTCGGCCGGAAGTGGCACGCAGTCATCGTCATGCGCCTGCTCGATGCCGGCCCGATGGGGTTCAACGAACTCCAGGATTCGATCGATGACATCTCCGCGAAGATGCTCTCGGACAGTTTAGACGACCTCGAGGAACGCTGCCTGGTCTCACGGACCATCGTCAGCGAGAAGCCGTTCCGCGTCGAGTACACGCTGACCGAGAGCGGGCGGGAACTCGAGCCGCTCATCGACGAGCTGCTGTCGTGGGGACGCGATCACGCGGCGTGAGAATGATTACTCTCACTGTGTACCGCCGATCGCCACGCCCGTTGGCGGCGGTCGGCGGTAGGAGACGAGAGTAATCATTCTGA
>CAYSJP010000200.1:0-4503 GCA_964431395.1 uncultured Halobacteriales archaeon | reverse complement strand
CGTCATCAACACTGAATGGATCAATATCATCCACGGTCACCGGTTCGTCCGGGATTTCCTCTTCAGAGGGGAACTCCTCGGGGCCGTCGGGAGATGGGTCGCCAGTCATACAGTACACTACGCGGCAGACACAGATATGTTTTTCTGACCCGCATATATGTGCTGCGGGATTTGATACTGATGGTCTTGAGAATGAGAGTGGTGACTCGATGGAGATATCCGCCGCCCCTGGATGGCGAACTCCTCTACGAACGTACAGCCGACGATATACTTGTTCCGGACGGCTCCGGGTCGACGTCCGGACGGGCCCACCCCCCGTTTCGTCGAGCGACACCCGCTCCTCGCGCATCAGTTCGTGGACGCCGTGTTCGAGGGTCCTCTCGCCGAGACGGTCGAGTGAACCGGAGCGGACCGCCTTGCTCACCGCCCGCGCTCGGGGAGTTCACCCGGCGACAGGACCTCACATTCGGGCAGGTCCTCGAGTTCCTGCTCGGGGCCGGGCGGGGCGTACACCGCGAGCAGTTGCAGCGTCTCCCAGCCGGTGTTGATCGTGCCGTGTTCGACGCCCTCGGGGACGAAGATCATCTCCCCGGGACCGACCTCCCGGGTCTCGCCGGCGACGGTCTGCTCGCCGTGACCGTCGATGATAAACAGGACCTCGTCGCTGTCGGGGTGAGTGTGCAGCTCGTGGCCTTTCCCGGGGTCGAGTTGGACGACGCCGGCGCTGAACCGTTCCGAACCGTTGTGTTCGGGCGTGGCCATCCACTTGAGCGTTCCCCAGTCCAGTACCTGTGTCGGGACGTCACCGCTCCCGACGAAGTATTCGTCTGACATTGCCACGCAGGAGTCGAACGCGCGAGCGTATAATCGTATCGACTATAGGAACGTACGAAAGCGTTTACCAGGTCAACCGCACGACGTACTGCGGTCGATCCCGTAATGACTTTCGAACATCCCGATAGCTCCGGTGGACGCGACAGTTGGGTCGGCGCCGCAGGAGGCGGGGTCGCCGCGTTATCCCGTAGTTTCATTATCGGTCCGGAAAATCCCCGATATATGGAGTTCACACGGGAAGAGTCACTCGAACGGCTCGAGACGACCGCGTCGAACGGGGATCCGATCATCGGTGCCGGTGCCGGGACGGGCATGTCGGCGAAGTTCGCTGAACGCGGCGGGGTCGACCTGCTGATCATCTACAACTCCGGGCGCTACCGGATGAACGGCCGGGGATCGCTCGCGGGACTGTTGCCCTACGGCGACGCCAACGAGATCGTGCTGGACATGGGCCGTCAGGTGCTCCCCGTCGTCGAGGACACGCCGGTGCTGGCGGGCGTCAACGGGACCGACCCGTTCCGGGAGATGGACGTGTTCGTCGAGGACCTCAAACGCCGTGGCTTCTCGGGGGTGCAGAACTTCCCCACCGTCGGCCTGTTCGAGGAGGGCACGCAGTTCCGCGAGAACATCGAGGAGACCGGGATGGGCTACGACGAGGAGGTCGACATGATCCGGGAGGCCAGCGAGCGGGGGATGCTCACCTGCCCGTACGTGTTCACCGAGGAGCAGGCCCGCGAGATGGCCGAGGCAGGGGCGGACGTGGTCGTCTCCCACATGGGTCTCACCACCTCGGGCGACATCGGCGCCGAGACCGCGCTCGACCTCGAGACCGCGGCCGAGCGCGTTCAGGCCCACCACGACGCCGCGAAGGACGTCAACGAGGACGTCATGGTGATCTGTCACGGCGGTCCGATCGCGTGGCCCGACGACGCCCAGTACGTCCTCGACAACACCGAGGGCATCGTCGGCTTCTTCGGCGCCTCCAGCATCGAGCGCCTGCCCACCGAGGAGGCCATCCAGGACCAGACCCGCGAGTTCAAGGAGATGGACCTCTGATGGCGGTCGTCATCATCGGCACGCTAGACACGAAAGGCGAGGAGATCGGCTTCGCCAGGGACGTCCTCGAAGCGCAGGGCGTCGACGTCCACGTCGTCGACGTCGGCGTGATGGGCGAGCCCGCGTTCGACCCCGACACGACCGCGAGCGAGGTCGCAGAGGCCGGCGACGCGAGCCTCGACGCGCTCCGCGAGGAGGGCGACCGCGGCGCGGCGATGGAGGCGATGGGTGAGGGCGCCGCCGCCGTCGCGACCCGGCTCCACGAGGAGGGAGTTCTGGATGGCGTCCTCGGTCTGGGCGGGTCGGGCAACACTTCCATCGCGACGACCGCGATGCGGGCGCTCCCGGTCGGCGTCCCCAAGCTCATGGTCTCGACGATGGCCTCGGGGGACACCGAGCCCTACGTCGGGTCCCGCGACGTCGCCATGATGTACTCCGTCGCGGACATCGAGGGGCTCAACCAGCTCTCCCGGAAGGTGATCGCCAACGCCGCGCTGGCGATGGTCGGGATGGTCACCAACGACCCCGACGTCGAGGTGGCGGAGAAACCGACGATCGGGATCACGATGTTCGGCGTCACCACCCCCTGCGTCCAGCACGCCCGCGAAGTGCTGGAGGGTCGGGGCTACGAGACCATCGTCTTCCACGCGACGGGCACCGGGGGGCAGGCCATGGAGAGCCTGATCCGGGAGGGGATCATCGACGGCGTGCTCGACGTCACGACGACGGAGTGGGCCGACGAACTCGTCGGTGGCGTCCTGAACGCCGGCCCCGAGCGCCTCGACGCCGCCGCCGAAACCGGGGTCCCGCAGGTCGTCTCGACGGGCGCGCTCGACATGGTCAACTTCGGGCCCCGCGACTCGGTGCCCGAGGAGTTCGAGGACCGACAGTTCCACGTCCACAACCCCCAGGTCACGCTGATGCGCACCACGACCGAGGAGAACGCCGAACTCGGGGAGATCATCGCCGACAAACTCGACGCCGCGACCGGACCCACGGCGCTCGCACTTCCCCTCGGGGGCGTCTCGATGCTCGACGTCGAGGGCGAGGACTTCTACGACCCCGAGGCTGACGGAGCACTCTTCGACGCGCTCCGGGCGGGGATCGACGAGGATGTCGAACTGATCGAGATGGACACGGACGTCAACGACGAGGCGTTCGCGGAGGCGGTCGCCGAGAAGCTGGACGCGTACATGCGCGAGACCGGCCTGGGGCCCACGGCGTGATAACGGCCGTTCTCGTCTCGCTGAAACGTCCTCCCGTGAATCGATCCGCCGGCGGTGTCGGCACGACCCCCACGAACGACCCCGACGGCGTACTCGACACCGCCGCGGGAGGAAACCCCCGGCTCGGTGTCCTCGTTCGATTCGACGATGAGTTCGTGGATATTAATAATGACTGTTGTAGCGTTTTACCGCTGCGACCCCCCCGACAGCGGGCGGTCGATACGGGAGTAGCGATTGGAAGTCGTTACACGATTGATCGCACGACGGCGTGCGATCGACGCGGAAAACAGTTCCAATCGCTACTATAGAGGGCGGATGTTCAGCACTGCCTCGCGGATGATCGGTCGGGAGAGCTTTCCGTATCGCGTGTTCAAACGCCTACGTTATCAAAAAGCCTGTTACCGCCTTCGAGAGCCATGAACACGGCGAGAATCCGCCATGCGAGCGCCATGTCAGCGAAGGCAGAGATCGTGAACGTCGTGATGACGAGCGCAATCGCCCCAAGGACTTCTATGGCCCCAACGGCAACAGATATCCTGTTCATGGAAATCGACGCGATTATACACCGGTTGAGGAGTCCCGGTCGCTTTTCAAAACCGCGTAGAGGAGCATGATCACCGCGGCACACATCAGCGCAAGCCCCCCGGCCCCTCTCGCTGTATCGATGCCACCTTGAGATGACAGGCCCATCCCTACAGTCGAGAGCGACAATCCGACTACAGTCAGTTGTTCCACCTCGTTCATGTCTATCTTCACCACGTATTCGATGAAAAGGGGTTGTTTGGTAAAAACGAGTATTCCACAGTTTCAGACTCTGAAACACGACGGGGTTCCAAGTTGCGCCGATGAAGGTATCCGCTACATCGGTCACTTGCCTGAAACTCACCTAAGCGGATCATCACGACCGGAGTGACCGATCCAGGGCGCGAATTGCTCGCTCCCTTCAGTCGCTCGCAATTACCGCAACAAGAGCGTCGATGTGTCCGGGCCGCGCCAGGGCGCGACCCTCTGTGGTGGTGGAACCACAAGCGAGCGCGGCGGTGTGCCGAATGGCACACCAGAGCGCGAGCGACACATCACGGACAGTCGTTATGGAGAGGATGAACGAACCGCGAGCGAAGCGAGCGGTGAGTGAATCCTCTAAGCCGGTCAATCCGATTTCTATTGTCTCTTATATTGATACGACTGGGTCAATCACTAAGCGGATGTAGATACCGCGCCTTTCGCTTAAGACCGCGTGAAAATATCGCGCGTGGCCGTTTCCACGACACGCTCGAATTTCGTTTGTCCGCGGACGGACGTCCCCACTGGGAACGTCACGACTGGCCGAGGCACGGACCGGACCACATACTGTCGGACGGAAGCAGTGATACGTTCCGCCGGGGAT
>CAYSJP010000199.1:0-4515 GCA_964431395.1 uncultured Halobacteriales archaeon | reverse complement strand
GGGTACAGCGTGGGTTCGCCGTCGAGGCTGATCGCGACGTGGCGCGGTTCCATCGACTCCTCGAAGCGCTCGCGGGGGACCTCCTCGTTACCGCCGAAGCCCGAGAGGAGTTTCCGCTGGAGATCGATCGACGCGTCGACCACCGCTTCCGGGTCGTCCCACTCGACGCCGTCCATCTCGTAGGCGTGGCCCTGGTGGTCGCGCCAGCAGAACACACAGCGCTCGTTGCACTTCACGACGGGCGTCATCTGGATGCAGCGGTGTGATCTGATTCCGTAAAACGCGTGTTTGTAACACGTGCCCTCCCCGCGCATCGCGTTTTTCGTCCACCCGCAGGTCTGTGCCGCGGTGTGGTTCTCGCTGTGGTAGTTCGGATCGGAGACCTGCTTTGGCCCGCTGGCGTCGCCCGATCCGGCGGATGGATCCGCGGAGTCGCTCATTTCTACGTCGGTTGTGGGGCACCGAACAAAAAATGGTGTGGTGCGGAGCCGGGATGCGGCCGGTTCACGCCCGCCGCCGGACCGCCCCGGATCGCCCGCCGCGGTCAGATGAACGGATCGGGCACGGGCTCCGGCTCCCCGCTGTTCTGGAGCGCGGCGACGACGATTCCCGCGGTCTGTCCGACCCCGAGGACGGCGATGCCCGCAAGCGTCAGCGCGGTCCCGCCGGCGACGTCGATGAACGGAAGCGAGTAGATCCCGGCGCCGAGCACCGACAGGGCCGCGGCGCCGAGGTACACCCGCCGGTGTGGCTGGCGGGAGGTCTCCCGGCCGGTGTGGAGGTACGCCACCCCCGGCAGGAGCATCCAGGCGTACAGGGTGACGGGGAGCGCCGGGTTCGAATCGGGGGCGACGGCCATGTCCGCCGTGCCCAGCAGGGTCGCCAGCAGCCCGGCGAGGATCACCTGTTGCCACGCCGGGAGGACGGGGCCGGTCATCTCACCGATCGATGCGACCGCGAAGGCCAGAAGCGCGGCGTCCATGACCAGCATCCCGATGAACAGGGTCCGGTTCGTTGCGACCGAGGTGTGTGCCGCTGCCGTCAGGATCCACGCCGCCGGCACGAGCCCGGCCGGGGCGACGTCCGTCACGCGTCCCATACCACGCCGGTGAGGGCTCGAGCCCTCTTGAAACCGGAGGATAGATCGCCCCCGTTCAGCGGTCCCCGAGTCGCTCCCGGACGTCATCCCAGTGGCTCCCCTTCCAGTAGTGCTGGCCACACGCCCGGCACCGCCAGACCCGCCGGTCGCCGGGATCCGGCGCGTACTCCGGCGTCTCCCCGCCCTCGACGACCTCGATCCGTGCGTTACAGCGGCTGCACCGTTCGGGGGTGTCGAGCGAGAGTTCCACGCCCGCGGCCCGGAGCTCGCACAGCTGTCCCTCGACGTCTTTCGCGTCGATGAGGATCGCGTCCTCGGCCCGCGCGGCGAGGTCGGCGTCCCGCGTCACGAGCCGGCGGCCCTCGGCGCGGGCGAGGGCGAGAAGTTCGTCGTCGTCCTCGATCCCGGCGGACTCGCCATCCTCGGTAGCGTTCGCGTCACCGCTAGCCGGCGCGCGGTCGAGGGCGTAGGCCGTGTCGTGGCCGCACATCCGGAGGTACGTCGCGAGCTTCCCGAGCATGGCGTCGAGCAGGAAGCGCATGATCGTGGTGGCCCGCTTACTCGAGGAACGCTCGCAGTCCCTCCGCGTCCCGCGTGTTGATCACGTCCCCGGTCTCGGCCCACCCGCGGCGCGCCGTGTGCACGCCGTACTCGAGCAGGCCGAACTCCGCGGGCGTGTGAGCGTCCGTGTCGATCGCGATCGGCGCGCCGGCCTCGACGGCAGCCCGGACCGGGCCGCCCCACAGGTCCAGCCTGCTGGGGTTGGCGTTGACCTCGAGGGCCGTGCCGGTCCGGGCCGCGGCCTTCGCGACCGTGGCCACGTCGAGATCGAGCCCCGGGCGGCCGTTGATGATTCGGCCGGAGGGGTGGCCGACGACGTCCACCTCGGGGTGCTCGATCGCCGCGACGATCCGGTCGGTGCCGTCACCCGAGAGGCCGGCGTGGGGCGATGCCACCACGAGGTCCAGTTCGGCGAGGACGTCCTCGCCGACCGAGACGTCCCCGTCGGCGCCGATGTTCGCCTCGATCCCGGCGAGAACGTCGATGCCGGCGTCGGCCGCGGCGGCCTCGATCGCCTCCTGCTGGTCGCGGATCTCGTCGTCGTCGAGGCCGGTCCCGCCGACGACGCCGGGCCCGCTGGCGTGATCGGTGATGGCGACGTACTCGTGGCCGAACGCGGCCGCCCCCTCGATCATCTCCGGGATCGTGTTCCCGCCGTCGGACCACCCCGTGTGAGTGTGGAGGTCGCCGCGCACCTCGCCGTGGTCGATCAGGTCGGGGAGGTCACCCTCCAGGGCGGCCTCGATCTCACCGTCGCCCCGACGGAGCTCCGGGGGAACCGGGTCGAGCCCGAGTGCCTCGTACACCGCCGCCTCGGTCTCCCCCGCGAGGCGGTCACCGGCACGCTGACCCTCGTCGTTCGCCGCGACGTCCGAGACGTCGAACACCCCGTACTCGTTGACCTTCATGTCGTGCTCGATGGCGTGGGTGCGCAGGCTGACGTTGTGGTCCTTCGACCCGGTGAAGTACTGGAGTGCGGCGCCCCACTCGTCGGGATCGACGACGCGCAGGTCGACCCGGGTCCGGCGTCCGGTCTCCGGCGCGAGGCGGTCGCTCGCCGCCGACCCGATCGTCCTGACGCTCGCCTTCCCGGTCCCGGATTCGATCTCCTCGCGAACGCCCTCCCAGTCGAGAAGCGCGTCGACGACCGCCTCGTGGTCCCGGCCGGCGGCGAGGACGTCGACGTCGCCGACCGTCTCGCGCCACCGGCGCAGCGAACCGGCGACGTCACACCGCGCCACGGCGTCGTGGTTCCGGAGGTGGGCGAGCACGTCCTCCGCGATCGGGCGCGCCTCCCCCAGCAGCGCACGCTCGCCGGATTCGCGGGCGAATTCGATGTTGTCCAGGATGTTCGCCTCGGTCTTCTCGCCGTAGCCGTCGAGTTTCCGGATCTCCCCCTCGCGTGCCGCCGTCTCGAGGTCGTCGAGGTCCGTGATCCCGAGTTCGCGGTACAGGTCGCCGACGGTTTTCGGGCCGACGCCCTCCACCCGCGTCAGCGCCCCCATGTCGACGGGGAGTTCCTCGCGGGCCTCCTCGATCCGCTCGATCGTCCCCGCGTGGACGTACTCGGCGATCTTCCCGGCGATGGACTCGCCGACGCCCTCGATCTCCCGGATCGCGCTCTCGCCCTCCGCGGCCAGTTCCTCGATCGAAACGGGGTACTCCCGGACGTTCTCGGCCGCGCGCCGGTAGCTCCGGGGGCGGTAGTCGTCGCCCCGGGCCTCGAGGCGGTCGGCGTACTCCTCGAACAGCCGGGCGACGGCGTCGTTCCCGCGCGGCCGGTCCCCCTCGGCACCCCCGCTCACGGCCCGGCCCTCCCGTCGGAGCCGTCGTCGTGGCCGAGCACCTGCTTCAGGAACGACATCCAGCGCTTGCGGTCGGCCACCTCCTTCCGCTGGGCCTCCGCCTCGAGGTCGGTCGGCTCGAGGCTCTCCAGGGCGTTGAGCGCCCGGTCGATCCCGAGGATCGACTCGACGATCTCCTCACCTTTCCCGTAGCTGATGTCCCCGTCCTCGACGCGCTGGCGGCGCTTCAGACGCTCGCGCCGGAGGTTCGACTTGGCGGTCTGGACCCGCTCGCGCTCGCCCGGCGGGACCGAATCCAGGCGCTTGATCTCGAAGACGAACTCCCGGAGGTCGACGGGCTCTCCCTGGACCGTGGTGCGTTCGGGGATATCCACGCCGACGGTCGACCCCGCCCGGTCGAGGCGTTCGAGGAGCTGTTTTCGCTCGTACTCCTTCACGCGCCGTTCTTGGCGTCGGGGGCCCAAAAGCACACCAGTTGCAGACGGTACAGGCGGGCACGCCGGACGACCGTGCGCACGGGCCTCCCGTTTCATGTGACCACGGCCCGAAGCGCGGGTATGCACGTCACACCGGAAACCGTCGCGGCCGAGCGCGACCGCATCGAGTCGCGGGCGGACGTCGTCGTCCCGCTGATCAACGGCGTCCGCGACGACCTCGGCGAGGCCTTCGGAACGTCGGTCGATCCCGTCGCGAAACAGCAGTACCGCACCGCGATCGACGCGGTGTTCGCGGACGGCGACGTCGCGGTGAACGTCGCGGCGCTCTCGGGGCTCCTCCGCGAACTCGACGTCACTGCGGACTACCCCGGCTTCGTCGTCGACGAGTTCCTCGGGCGGCGGCTCGCGTCGACCATCGCCGGCCGGGAACCGCTCGCACTGCTCGCGGAGGCGACGTTCCACTACGCTGATGTCGTGACCCAGGGTGACGACGACGACCCGGCCGGCGTCGACGACCGGGATGCCGCCCTCGCTGCGGGGTTCCAGACCCGCCTGCCGGGGTGGAGGTGGCGCGAGGAACCGGGGCCGTTCGGCGTCATGGACCGCTGACGGG
>CAYSJP010000198.1:0-4520 GCA_964431395.1 uncultured Halobacteriales archaeon | reverse complement strand
GTGTGGCCTGTTTGCGGTACGATGAGAATTGGCTAAAGAATAACCTGTACTGTTCCGTTCCGGATTGCTTTTGGAGGTAGTCAGTCGCACCGGCTGAAATGGCGTCACTGGCGACTTCCTCGCTGCCCTTGCCAGTAAAGAGAATAAACGGGAGGTCGGGATACTCCTCGCGGACAGCCTGTAAGAACGTGATCCCATCCATCCCGGGCATATTGTAATCCGAGACGACGCAATCGGGTGACCGGTCGTTGATTCTCTCCAGTCCCTCGTCGGCGCTGGTCGCCGTCTCGACACGGAACCGGTCGCTCTCGCGTTCGAGAAGCGTCTTCGTTAGGTCTACCAACTCCGGCTCGTCGTCAACATGGAGAATCTGAATTTGGCGCTGAGATTGGATGGACATTGCTAGTTCTTTCATTAACATATTAGTTTGGGGAACTTTCAGCTCTTGATCGCGAAGCACACCGCCTCTTCGTCGAAAACGAACTCTCACCAACAGTCTCTCCCGGGAGTCACAACCGCCAAATAGCCGGCGGCCGGTCGTGAGGGTATGAGCGACCGCACGGCAGCCATAAAACGGGAGACGAGCGAGACGGCCATCGAGGCCACGCTCGACCTCGACGGCGACGGTGACTCGACCGTCGAGACGGGGATCGGCTTTTTCGATCACATGCTCGATTCCTTCGCCCGGCACGGCCTGTTCGACCTGACGGTGCGGGCCGACGGCGACCTCGAGGTGGACGCCCACCACACGATCGAGGACGTCGGGATCGTCCTCGGGGAGGCGTTCGCCGATGCGCTGGGCGAGAAGCGCGGCATCGAACGCTTCGCCGACCGCCGGATCCCGATGGACGAGGCGCAGGCAGCGATCGTCCTGGACCTGAGCGGCCGCCCGCACTTCGAGTTCGAGGGGTCGTTCAGCCAGGCCCGAGTCGGGGAGTTCACGAGCGCCATGGCGCAACACTTCCTGCGATCGTTCGCCGAGAACGCCGGACTCACCCTCCACGCCGCGGTCGACGGTGGGAACGCCCACCACGAGATCGAGGCGCTGTTCAAGTGTCTGGCCCGCGTTCTCGACGACGCCACCCGGATCGACGAGCGCCGCGGCGTTCCGAGCACGAAGGGAGAACTGTAGCTATTCGAACACCCGTACCGTGCTAAATATGCTCTAGATTCATCAACTCGATCGTTAATGCCTCCGTGATTGGTATGATCGGATCGATCGCTACGCGGGGCTACTGACCGATAGTTTCGTCCCATTCATATTGGAAAAATTTGTGGATAGTCGTACGGGTCCCTCACTGAAAATGAAACCCCCTGGAGAGCCCACACCTCACGAACCGGGGCTACTCCCGCAACGCGTCCTCCCGTTCGGTCGCCTCTAGCGTGTCCTCCTCGACGTCCGTCGCCACGACGGCGGGCTTGTAGGCGCCACCGTCGAAGAGGTCGTGCTCGCCCACGCTCGACTCGACGAACCGCGTGAACGCCCGGCGCTCCGGAGGGAGGTGGCCGTAGACGACCTCCTCCTCGACCAGGTCGTAGACGGGGATCCGGGGGGTGAGCAGGGTGTTCTCGCCGACGACGGATCCCTCGCCGACGACGAACCCGGAGGTGACCCGACAGCCCGCACCCAGCGAGGCGTCGTCCTCGACGATCACGGGGGCGTCCTCGACCGGTTCGAGTACGCCACCCACGAGGGTGTTCGCGCCGAGTTTCACGTTCTCCCCGATCTGGGCACACGAGCCGACGGTGTCACAGGAGTCCACGAGCGTCCCATCGCCGACGTGGGCGCCGACGTTGACGAAGGACGGCGACATCATGATGCAGTCCGACCCCAGATACGCCCCCCGTCGGATCGTCGTTCCATCAGGTGTGTTCCGGGTGCCCCGGTCCGCGAGATCGCCCGTTCCCCGCAGGGGGAGCACGTCGTGGTACGCCACGCCGCCGTGCTCGCGGGCGTGGGTCTCCCGGAGGCCGAAGTTGAGGAGGATGCCCTCCTTGACCCACTCGTTCGCCTCCCAACTCGTGTGCGCACTGCCCCGCTTTTCGGCGGCGCGGATCTCGCCCGCCTCCAGGCCCGCGAGAAACGAATCGAGGGTGTCCAGATCGTCGGCGTCGGCGGAGTCGGCGTCGATCGCACCCTCCTGGTAGTCAACCCGGAGGGACTCGATCTCGCTCCGGTGGCTCATTCGCCCACCTCGAGAACGTCGTCGAAGCCATAGAGGTCGGGACGCTGGCCGGCGAGCCAGACCGCGGCGTCGATCGCGCCCTCCGCGAACACGCGGCGACTGCTCGAACGGTGGTTGAGCGTGAGGAGTTCCTCGTTGCCGCCGATCAGCACCTCGTGTTCGCTGCCGACGTCGCCCACCCGGCGGGCGTGAACGCCGACCTCGCCGTCCTCGCGGGGCTGGTCGCCGACGCGGCCGTGGACGTGCTCGCTCTCCCCTCGAACCGACTCGATCCGGTCGAGGATCATCCCCGCGGTTCCACTGGGGGCGTCGATCTTTCCGTTGTGGTGGGTCTCGGTCACCTCGACGTCGTAGCCCGGCAGCGCCGAAAGCGCGTCCTCCAGGGCGATCAGGAGCGCCTGGATCCCCCGCGAGAAGTTGCCCGTCTTGAGAATCGGCACGCGCTCGGCGAGTTCGCCCAGGCGTCGTTCCTGGTCGTCGTCGAACCCGGTGGTCCCGATCACCATCGGGGCCGCGGCGTCGGCGGCGGCCTCGGCGGTCGCGACCGCCGCCTCGGGGACGGTGAAGTCGATGACGGCGTTCGGCCGTGCCTCCTCGAGCAGGCTCTCGAGTTCGTCGGGGTGGTACACCCTGACGCCGGCGACGTCTCCCGACTGCACGTCGGGGTCGATCCCGAAGGCGACGGTCACGTCCTCGTGGTCGATCGCGGTTTCGATCACCGTGCGGCCCATCCGGCCCGTGGCACCCGTGACAGCGATGTTCATGCGGTGACCGCCTCTTCGGGAAGCGCGTCCAAAACGTCTGCCAATTTCTCGCGGTTCTCGGGCGCCAGCCGGGAGAGGGGCGAGCGCACGTGGGGGGAGTGATCGAACTCCATCGCCATCGCCTCCTTCACGGGGATGGGGTTGGTCTCGATAAAGAGGGTACGGAAGAGGTGGCCGAGCCGGTGGTGGATCTCGCGGGCGCGGTCGTAGTCGCCCGCGAGGGTGCTCCGGACGAGATCCGAAACCATGCCCGGGCGGACGTTCGCGGCCACCGAGATGGAGCCGACGCCGCCCGCCGCGAGGATCGGGAGGATCATCCCGTCGTCGCCGGCGATCACCGAGAACTCCGCCCCGCGGGTGCGCTCGACGACCTCCGAGACCTTCCCCACGTCACCGCTCGCGGCCTTGTAGCCCGTGATGTTCGGGTGCTCCGCGAGCGAGACGGTCGTCTCGACGTCGATGTCCCGCCCGGTGCGGCCGGGGACGTTGTACACGATGATCGGGACGTCGACGCTGTCGGCGACCCGGCGGTAGTGGTTCTCCATGCCCGCCGGCTCGGGGTTGTTGTAGTACGGCGAGATGTGCAGCAGGGCGTCGGCACCGGCGGCCTCGGAGCGCTCGGACAGCGAGACGGCCTCGTGGGTGGAGTTCGAGCCGGCGCCGGCGATCACCGGCACGTCCTGGACGGCCTCGACGGTTGCCTCCACCACCTCGATGTGTTCGTCGTGGGTGAGCGTCGCGGACTCGCCGGTCGAGCCACAGGGGACGATGCCGTCGACGCCCGCGGCCTCCAGCCTGCGGACGTCCGCCCGGAGCGTCTCGAAGTCGATGCTGCCGTCCTCGTGGAACGGGGTCGTGATCGCCGGGTACACCCCGGCGAACGGTTCGTCGTCGAAAGCGGTCGTGTCGGGTGTCATTGTGCGTTGGTGGATCGGGTCGTGTTTCCGTGCTTCGGTATTGTTCCTGATACTGTCGGCTGTAAGTCCGTGACGAATTTCGCCACCCCGGGGTGGCGAACGTCCTCACGAAGTTACAGCCAACGGTATGACGCTGTCCGGCAGAGAGAAGCCGGCCCACGACAGGGGTGCCAGGCCTGCCGGGAGCCTACGAAAGAACGCGTTTGGGCTTGGAGGCCGACGCGCCACCGGCTCGCCGGGAGCCGGATGGGTTCGTGGCGCGTCTCATACGAGATGAAAGCGAGCGCGATCGAATTAAGCCTTGTGACGCGGCTGTGGATCCCGCGTCTCGTGACGGTGGTCGGCCCGCCGCGCCGTGTCAAGACATTTACCCTCCCAGTGTCGATACACGATATGGCCGATATCCACCCCGCACAGCGCGTCGGGGTACTCGCCGACTCACAGAACCTCTACCACACCGCTCAGAGCCTCCACTCCCGGAACCTCGACTACACGGCACTGCTGGAGCAGGCCGTCGAGGGCCGTGAGCTGGTTCGCGCCATCGCGTACGTCATCAGGGCCAACTCCGACAACGAGGAGCGCTTTTTCGAGGCGCTCTCGGAGATCGGGTTCGAGACGAAAATAAAGCCGATCCAAACGTACGCCGACGGGAC
>CAYSJP010000197.1:0-4549 GCA_964431395.1 uncultured Halobacteriales archaeon | reverse complement strand
GTAGTTCAAATCTACCTCCCGCTACTTCTCGCGAACATCACGGCGCGGAGTCTCGGCTCCGCGCCATCCGTGAGCGAGTGATAGCGGTCTTGATTTGAACTAAGGAACGAAGCGACCGCAGGGAGCGAGTGACAGTAGTTCAAATCTACCTCCCGCAACGTCCCGTCCCGGGGGTCGCCACCGGGCAGGGAGCCTACCGGAACACGTAGGCCGATCCCGCCCCCCGGAGGTTCGGGTCCTCGTCCCGCCGTGCGCCGATCACCGCCGTGACACCGTCGCCGGAGACGGCAACCGCGTTGCCAAAGAAGTCGTCCCCGTCGCCGTCGTCCGGCAGGAGCCTCCTCCACCGGGTCCATCCCTCGTCGACGTCTCTGAACAGATACGCCGCTCCCGCGCGGCTCCTGTTTTGACTCTCCTCCCGGCTGGCCCCGATCACGGCGGCCCTGCCGTCGTCGGTAACCGCGACCGCGGTGCCGAACGCGTCGCCGAACCCGCCGTCGTCGTCGTTGGCAGTGAGCTTCGCTCGCTGGGACCACTCCCTGCCGACCCGTTCGAAGGCGTACGCCGATCCCCCGCCCTCGCCGTTCGGGTCCTCGTCCCCCCGGGCCCCGACGACGATGGTGGTGCCGTCGCCGGAGATGGCAACCGCGTTGCCGAAGGAGTCCTGGCCGTCGCCATCGTCGGCCGCGAGCTTCGTCCACTGACGCCAGATCCCTACGGTCAGTTCGAAGACGTACGCCGATCCCGCGCCCGACCCGTTGGGGTCCTCGTCTCCCTCCGCCCCGACGACGACCGTGTTCCCGTCGTAGGACACCGAAACCGCGCTGCCGAAGTTGTCACGGCTGTCGCCGTCGTCGGGTTCGAGTTTCGTCCGCCAACTCCAATCGTCGGACGATCGCTCGTACACGTCTGCCGACCCCTGCTCGGGGCGGTTCCCGCTGTCGTCCCTGAAACTCCCGACGATGGCGGTCGTCCCGTCGCCGGAGATGTCGACCGCGCCCCCGAACCTGTCCCCGAAGTCGTCTCCCCCGTCGCCGGCGCCGGCAGTGAGCTTCGCCTGCTGGCGCCACTCCCGATCGGCTTGCTCGAAGACGTACGCCGACCCCGCGAGGTCGTCGTCCACGTCCTCGTCTCCCTCGGCCCCGACGATTGCCGTCCCGCCGTCGTCGGACACCGAAACCGCACTGCCAAAGAAGTCCTCGCCGTCGCCATCGGCGGCCGTGAGCTTCGCCCGCTGGCGCCACTCCCCGTCGGCTTGCTCGAAGACGTACGCCGACCCCGCGTTCTCTCCGCCGGGAGTGTCGTCCTCTTCGGACCCGACGATGGCGGTGGTTCCGTCGCGGGACACGGCAACCGACGATCCGAGATTGTCGCCGACCTGGGTGTCGTCGTCCTCGGCGACGAGTTTAGCGATCTGCCGCGAGGGACCGTCCGGCGTCGGCGGGGCGTCGCCCGACGGTCCCGAGTCCGCAGTCCCGCCGTCGAGACCGAACCGCCACACCAGCGCGGTCCCGGCGGCGGCCCCTGCGGCCGCCAGAAAGCGCCGGCGTGTCTCCCTCATGGGTCAACCCTACGGCGGATGCCACATGAATCGAGCGGTCACCACAACCAGGGTCGGGCGGTGTTCGGCCCCGAAATCACCGCGAGATACAGCTTTTTGGGACGGGCGTCCAACGAACAGGTATGTCCGATCGTTCCGCGTCGTTCCTCGGTGGGCTCAAGAATCCGGAGTACACCGGCGAGAACCGGTGTGTCCCGTGCACGGTGGTCAACGCCCTGATCGCGCTCGCCGTGAGCGGCCTCGCAGCACTCGCGCTCCCCCCTCTCGGCCTCGCCGTCCTCGCGGTGTCGGCGCTCCTGATCTACTTCAGGGGGTATCTCGTCCCCGGGACGCCGGAGCTCACGAAGCGGTACCTCCCCCCACGAGTGCTGGCGACGTTTGGCAAGAACCCGGTCGCGGAGCGCCGGGCGACCGAGTTCGTCGATCGTGAAGAGACCGGCGTTGCCGACGGCGTGGCGACTGGTGCCGGTGACGACGGGGACTCCGAGGCGTCCGACGACGACGGGGACTCCGAGGAACCCGCCTTCGAGACGGTGAAGAAGGTCCAGCGCCGCCGCGAGCAGTCGGTCGACCCGGTTTCCTTCCTCCGGGAGGCGGACGTCCTCGCGCCGGGCGACGGCGACGATCACCAGCTGACGGCGGAGTTCGCCGACCGCGCCCACGAGCGAACGGTCGCGTACCGCGACCGGGAGGTCGAGACGGCGGTGATACGGGATATCTTCGGGGCCGACCCGGACGACATCGCGGAACGCGACCGGGAGTACCCCGCCTACGAGATCGGCGTCCGGATCCGCAAGTGGCCCTCCGAGGGGGCGCTGATCGCCGACGCCGCCACCCACGAGGTCCTCGGGGAGTACGCCGAGGGGTGGAGCGAGGTCCCGCCCGAGCAGCGCGCCGACGTGCTGGAGTGGCTCCGCGGTCTCCGGGATGCCTGTCCCGTCTGTGACGGCGAGATCACGTTCAGCGACGACGTCATCGAGTCCTGCTGTGGCCGGTTCGAGGTCACGACGATCGCCTGCACGGACTGTGGCGAGCGCCTCAGGGAGTTCGATCCCGTGAAGGTCGGCAACCGCGAGGATCTCAAGGGCATCACTCCTTGAGAGTCGTCCCTCACCGGCTCCCCGTGTCGACCCGGGGATCGAGCACGGTGTAGGAGACGTCCTGGACGATGTTCCCGACGACGCCGACGCCGATGGTCACGATCGTTCCGCCGAGTAACACCGGGAGGTCCCGGTCCTCGACGGCACGAAACAGGAGGCGCCCGAACCCGTCGATCCCGAACAGCACCTCGATCACGAACACCGACAGGACCAGCAGGCCCAGCGCCTCCGTGAAAAGCATCGAGAACACGGGGATCGCGGCGTTGCGGAGGACGTGGCGAGCGACGCGGCGGTCGCTCGCGCCCTTCGCCCGGACGAGTTTGACGAACTCCGAGGAGGTGTACTCCATGGCGTGTGCGCGGGTGTAGCTCACGTACCCACCCAGGAGCGTCGCCGTCGTCAGCGCGACCGGCAGAACGTGATCGAACAGTAGCTCGGAGTCGCCGATGACGTCCTGGGCGGCAAACGAGAGAAAGACGCCGCCGACCCAGAACGCCGGGATGGCGAAAAACAGGTACGACGTGCCCAGCCCGCCGTCCGCGAGCCGGCTCCCCGGGCGCATGGCCGCGTAGAGGCCGACGAGCAGGCCGACCGCGACCGCGAGAACGATCGCCGGGAGGACGTACATCGCCGTCCGCGCGGCCGCGTCAGTCACCATCGGGAAGACCGCCTCCCCCGTCTCGAACGACTCCCCCCAGTTCAGGGTCGCCATGTTCCCCATCCAGTCGAAGTACTGTTGCCAGAGCGGCCGGTCCAGCTCGCGGGAGGCGAGGTACTCCTGGCGGGCCGCCTCGACGACGTCATCGTCCGCCTGCTGCCACCTGAGCAGGCCGACCTGCTCGGCCAGTACCCAGTCTCGGGTCGCCGTGAACAAGAGGAACACCGTCGTCAGCACGCCCCACGCGGCGACGGCGCCAAGCGCGACCCGGCGCGCGAAGATCCGGAGGAGACTCACCGTCGTCTCCCCGCCTCGACGGCTGTTTCGGCCATACCGGTGGTGTGTTTCGCCGTGGGACAAAAAACGCGGGGGTTCTCCGGGCGCCCGACCGGGGCCGAACCGCGCCGAAAAGGCCCGCCGTCGGCGAACCGTGCCGTCATATCCGTGGCTACAGGAGCGTCGGTTTTATCAACTTGTGGGTCACGATGACATGTATCCTCGATGAGTCCGCCGGATGCGACCCCTCGCTTCGAGGAGGTGGACTGGGACGACGTCGGCGGGTCGGGTTCACTTCTCTCCCCCGAGCGCGCCACGCTGCTCGTGGGGACGCTGTTGCTGGCGGTGGCGTACTGGTACGATACGACGGTGGCACACGTGTTTCTCGTCGGCACCTGGAAGGTCGAGCGGATCGACTGGGCGTTACTGCTGGCCCTGGTCGTGCTGATCTCCTACGGTGTCGTGCCCGCGCTTCGGAACCGCGGGACGGTCCGGAGGGTCCTGGGGCGGATGGCCACACGCCCCGTGACCCTGTTCGGGGCCGTCTACCTGATCGCGATTCTCGCGGTCGGCGCCCTCGAACCGTTCGTGTACCCCTATCCCGGACTCCAGTTCCAGCAGGCCTTCCACCCGCCGGTGGGGTTCGCCACCGACATTCCGGTACAGGAGTGTCTCGGCACCGTGACCGGGGACCCGTTCGACCGGACCTGTCACGGCTCGATGGCGTTACCGCTGGGCGCCAACGAACGCGGGTTCCCGATGGAGTACCTGATCGTCACCGGCGCGCGCGTCACCCTCTACGTGCTCGCCATCACCGCGGCGTTCGTCGTCCCGCTGGCCGCGGTCGTCGGAATCGTCGCCGGCCTCCGTGGGGGCCTCGTCGACGACGCCCTCATGGCGTACGTCGACCTCCAGCTCTGTCTGCCGGCGATCGTCGTCTACGTCGTCGCGAAC
>CAYSJP010000196.1:0-4555 GCA_964431395.1 uncultured Halobacteriales archaeon | reverse complement strand
GACGCGTCGGTCGAGCGCACGCGACTGGAGCGCACCGACCCCGCCACCGACGGCGAGCACCGCTGTGTACCGTCGGACAGAACGTTTGATACTCTCCGCCCGGGCACGTTCCTTGCGGAACGTATCATTGCTTCTGTCCGACGGTATAACGTCCGGCAGGGGGAGTTCCCCGAGGGGAACACCGGCGAGGACGGGTACCTCGCGACCGCATCCGTCGACGCGTTCGACGCGAACGGCTTCGGTCTCCGCAACATCGGCTTCCGGTGTGTCGTCGGCGCCGCCTAAAGCTCGTACTGTTCGATGGTGGCGTCGCCCGGGTACGTCCCTCCCCCGGGACCTCGGTAGGGATACTCGTCGAACGAGGGATCATCGGCGACCACGCGTGGATCGTCGGTCGCTTCGAGTTCGTCGAACAACCGCCCTTTTAGATCGTCGAGCACGTCCTCGTACTCCGAGTCGCCGGCGACGTTGTTCATCTGGTGGGGATCGTCCTCGATGACGTACAGTTCGTCCTGCGGGCGCTTTCCGAACGCGAGATCGTACAGGTCGGCGATGCTGTCGCCGCGGTCGTTGGCCTCGACGTCGTCCCTGTCGCGGTTCGCGTAGATGAAGAACTTCGTCGGCCCGTCGTCACACGAGGCGATCCAGCGGTCCGGTTTACACGATTCCCCGACGTTCGGCGTGCCGTTGGGCCAGTTGTCGGGGAGGAAGTTGTGGACGTAGAGGTAGTCGTCGGTACGGATCGCCCGCTTGGGGTAGCCCTCGCCGCAGTCGGACTCCTCCTGATCCGGAACGTGGCGTTCGTACCCGACGATCACCTCCTCGCGGGGGGTGTCGGTCGACCCGGTCGTCAGCAGGTCGAGGAACGACTCGCCGGTCATCTCCTCGGGCACGTCGGCCCCGCCGGCTTCGAGCAGGGTAGGGCCGATGTCGGGGAAGTTGACGAACTCGGACACGTCCCGTCCGCCGTCGACCATGGCCGGCCAGTGGACGACGAGCGGCACCTGCGTGCCGGCGTCGTAGAGATTGCTCTTCCCGCGTGGGAACGCGAAGCCGTGATCCGCGGTCACGAGGAGGATCGTACTCTCGAGTTCGCCGGCATCCCGGAGCTGTTCGCGGATCTCGGCGACGTACGCGTCGATCTGCTGGACGTCAGCGTAGTAACTAGCGATGTCCTCGCGGACCGGCTCCGCGTCCGGAAAGAAGGGCGGAACCTCCACGTCGCCGGGGTCGACACCCGGATCTCCGAAGGAACGATGGGCCTCGCTGGGGCCGCGCCAGAAGCAGAACGGCTCCGACTCCGACCGCTGATCGAGAAAGTCCGAGAAACTGCCGTAGGAGGGGCCGGCTGCCTCCTCGTTGGGGCCGGGACCGTACCCCTTTCCCGCGTGGCCGACGGCGTAGCCGGCCTCCTCGAGCAATCCGGGGTACGACGGTAGCTCCTCGGGATAGCTACCGTGGAGGACCGATCCCGACCCGGTTCGATAGAAGTGCTGGCCGCTGAGGATCGCGCTGCGGGCGGGCGAACAGCTCGGCGACGAACAGAACGCCCGGTCGAAAGAAGCGCCATCGGCGGCGAGCCCATCCAGCGCCGGCGTCTCGACGGCCGGGTCGTCCCGGACCGTCCCCCAGTTCCAGTCCTCCGCGAACAGCACGACGATGTTCGGATTCTCGATGATGGTGAGGGTGCCCTCGGCCTTGTCGTCCCCGGCGTCAACGACGAAGGTCCAATCGTTCGGGAGGGTGGAGGTTGCGAGGTCGAGCGAGACGGTCGTCTCTTCCCCCGGATCGAGCGAGACGCTCCGTGTGTCGATCTCCTGTCCCGACACCTTCGAGACGACGTTTCGGGAGCCGCTGGACCCACCCGTGTTCGAGATAGTCGCGGAGACGCTTGCGGGCGCGCCACGCGGCACCCTCAATTCGGTCGGCGTTACGCTTACCACGGTAAAGGACGCTGGTCCGGCTGGTGTCGGCGTGGACGTGGTCGACGATGACGTCTCCGTTGGCGTCCCGTCATCGGTTCCCCCCTCGTCGTCCCCGGCACAACCCGCCGCCCCGACGAGTCCGGCGGCCCCGACACCCTGCAGTAGCTGTAGCACTCGGCGCCTGCCGTATGCGGGTGACCCCGACTCCCGCACCGGCTCGTCTGAGGAATCCATCGGAGGATTCTCTCGACCCCGATGAAAATATCTTGCGGTTATTTATGACTTGCAATCGCTACTATATACTGTCGGACGGAAGCAGTGATACGTTCCGCCGGGGACCGTCCCTGGCGCCCCGGACCGTCTCGGCGACGCACGCTTCCTCTTTGCGACTGCCGGATCGGCGGGACCGGCCCGGTAGTTTCCCTGCGGGCTACGTACGTAGCGTAAAATTACATAAATCCGGGCGTCATATAGGACTCACATGGCCGATACCTCAACCCTCTTCAACACGCTAAGCAACCGAACACGGCGTCGGCTCCTCGTCCAACTCTGTGATCAGGCTACGGTTCGGGTGCCCGACGAACTCTTCGTCCGGGGGAGCGTCGGCGCACGGTCGACACAGTCGGACCCGATCTCGGACGGGGGTGTCCCGGAAGACCCACCACCCTCGTTCACGACCAGGCTACGCCACAACCACCTCCCGAGACTCGAAGATGCCGGGTACATCGAGTGGGACCGCGAGGAGAAGACCGTATCGAGGGGGCCGGCGTTCGGTGAGATCGAACCGGCGGTCCGGCTGCTGTCCGCGAACGCGGAGAGGCTCCCGTCGGGAATGCTGTAGGGAAACCGAGCGTGGAGAGAGGCGTCCCGAACACGACGGTGGCGGGTCGGGAACGCCACGGCCGGCGGCTTCAGATTCCTTCGGCCTCGAGTTCGGCGTGGGCCTCTTTCGCGCCCCGCACCGTCTCCGCGACCGCGTCACAGCCCTCCTCGTGGATCAGGTCGCCGACGACGATCACGTCGGCGTGCTCGGCCATGGTGTACGCCGAATCGTAGTCGTGGACGCCGCCACCGTAAAACAGGGTCGACTCCGCCAGGGCGTCGGCGGCGGCCCCGACTTTCGCGGGGTCGCCGAAGGTGCCGGAGTACTCGATGTACACGATGTCCTGGCCGAACATCCGCTCGGCGACTCTCGCGTAGGCCGCCACGTCCTCGGGGGTCTGCTCGCAGTCGGCCTCGGTGACCCGGGCGGCGCTGGCCTCGGGGTTGAGGATGATGTACGCCTCCGTGGTCGTTTTCTCCCAGTCGATGTCGTCGATTCGCGCCCACTCCTTGTGCGCCTCGATCACCCAGAACGGATCGCCGGCGTTCAACACGACCGGGACGAGATAGCCATCGAGCGCGTCGTCGTCCACGACGACGGCGGGGTTGTTGGGCTCCTGGAACAGCGCCACGTCGTGTTTCGCGCAGGCGTCGATCACCTGCCGGGTCTTGTCGGCGGTGATATCGAGCGTGCCGCCGATCTCGATGGCGTCAGTGCCGGTCCGGCAGACGTCCTCGAAGGACTCCTCGCCGACGAGTTCCTTGTCCGGGTCGAGTTTGAGGACGTGGTCCCACTCCCGCCATCGCCGCCTCATACCCGACCTATCAAAACCGGGGGGCAAAACCCCTTCGGAAGTCGCCATCGACGATCGTCGAACCGACAGCGATCGGCGTCGGGGGCAGTGCTCCGGTGTCGGGGTACCGCCCCTCCCGCTCACTCCGTCGGCACCGGTCCCACGCCGGCGACGTCGCGGGCCGCGTCGACGAACTCCTGGCGACGCTCGAAGTACGTCACGTCGATCTCGGCCAGGAGGTCCGCCACCGGTCGCGTCCCGTTCGGCGTGCGGATCTCGACCTGTCCCTCCTTGCGCTCGATCTCGCTGGCCTCGATCGGCCACGTCAGCCTGGATGCGACGCGGGCGAGCGGCACGCCCCGGACCGATTCGCCCTCACCCAGTTCGACCGCGAGGTCCTCTTCCTCGTCGTCCCCGTCGTCAGACATGTTTTCGGGTTCGACTCCCCGGCGATTAAACGCTTCGTTCGGCCGTCCGCCCCGACGCGCGCCGGCGGGTCAGAGCCACCGGAAGACGAGCATCGGCACCATCACCGCCACCGCGATCAGCACGACGAGGATCACGCTGCGCGTGAGGAGTCCCACGAGCGTCGAGACGCCGTACGCGAGTCCTACGTAGGCGAGGATCGCAATCAGGAGCCCGATACCCCAGTTCCGGAGTGACATGCGTGTCCATCGTGGCGCAATCGTTATACGTTTCCCGGTGTCGACGACGGACAGCAATCCACGGCGCGAAACCACAGTTTAAGGTCCGAGCGGGCAATCGATCCTCGCATGCCCCTCTCGATCACGAACACGCTCACGGGCGAGCGCGAGGCGTTCGAGCCGATCTCGGAGGAGACGGTGCTTCTGTATCTCTGTGGACTCACCACCTCCGACCCCGCCCACCTCGGTCACGCCCGTGCCTGGGTACACACCGACGTTCTTCACCGGTGGCTGGCGCACCTGGGCTACGAGGTCCGCCACGTGGAGAACTTCACCGACGTCAACGAGAAGATCGTCGCCCGCGTCGGCG
>CAYSJP010000195.1:0-4588 GCA_964431395.1 uncultured Halobacteriales archaeon | reverse complement strand
ACGGCCTGTTCTCCAGCGGGGCCGCGCTCCCCTTGCGGATCTTCTCGTCGTCGGCTAACGCCATCCCGGAGTACAGAAAAGGCGTCGTCGCGGCCCTGGCGGTCGTGTTGCTCGTGCTGATGCTCACGATGAACGCCATCGCGATAGTCATCCGAAACCGATATCAGAGAAGCGAATCCTGAACTACGAAACTGATCACAATGAGCGAAAAAGAACTCGATCAAAAATCGGACG
The DNA here is from genome assembly GCA_964431395.1 of uncultured Halobacteriales archaeon. Taxonomy (GTDB): domain Archaea; phylum Halobacteriota; class Halobacteria; order Halobacteriales; family Hikarchaeaceae; genus CAYSJP01. The sequence goes on along the minus strand of CAYSJP010000195.1, from coordinate 4,354 downwards.
TCGAAAGCAACGACACGGCCGATTCCTCGCTGATAGGGATGGACGTCGGGGAAGCGAACCAGGGTGAGTCACGACAGTCCGGGACCGCCGAAACGGTCGTCGAGGCACGGAATCTCAACGTCTACTACGACGAGGATCAGGCGCTGGTCGACGTCGATCTGGACATCCACGAGCAGGAAGTGACCGCCATCATCGGGCCGTCGGGTTGTGGAAAGTCGACCTTTCTCCGGTGCATCAACCGGATGAACGATCTCGTCGAGGCGGCGACCATCGAGGGTGAACTCCGGTTTGGTGGCGTCGATATGTACAGCGACGACATCGATCCAGTCGCCCTCCGCCGGCGTATCGGAATGGTCTTTCAGCACCCGAACCCCTTCCCGAAGAGCATCTACGACAACGTCGCGTACGGACTCCGGGTGCAAAACCGCACGGAGGACCTCGACGAGAAGGTCGAACGGGCGCTGAAGGACGCGGCACTGTGGGACGAGGTCAAGGACCAACTCGGCGATAGCGCGATGGACCTGTCGGGTGGACAGCAACAGCGACTCTGTATCGCGCGGGCGATCGCGGTCGACCCCGAGGTGATCCTGATGGACGAACCTGCCTCGGCGCTGGACCCGATCGCCACCTCGAAGATCGAGGACCTGATCGAGGAACTCGCGGAGGACTACACCGTCGTGATCGTCACCCACAACATGCAACAGGCCGCCCGTATCTCCGACCGGACCGCCGTGTTTCTGACCGGCGGGGAACTCGCCGAGTACGACAACACGGAGAAAATCTTCGAGAACCCCGAGCACCAGCGCGTCGAGGACTACATCAGCGGCAAGTTCGGCTGATGCCCCGCGAGGAGTACCAGGAGGCCCTCAAGGCCCTCCGCGCGGACGTCCTCGGGATGGGCGATCTCGCCACCTCGCAGTTCGCTGACGGTCTCGAGGCGCTCGAAACCGGCGACGAGGGTCTCGCCCGCGAGGTCATCGCCGGCGACGAGGCCCTCAACGACCGCTATCTCGAACTCGAGTCGGCGTGTGTCGACCTGCTCGCGCTCCAACAACCGGTGGCGGGCGACCTGCGGTTCGTCGTCGCCTCCTTCAAGATCATCACCGACCTCGAACGCGTCGGCGACCTCGCGACTAACCTCGGTGAGTACGCGCTGGCCGGCGAGACGGACCGCCTCCCCGGCGTCGACGTCCAGGCCATCGGAGCGGACGCGAAGGCGCTGCTGGAGGAGTCCCTCGCGGCCTACGAACGCGAGGACGTCGCGGCGTGTCGCGCCATCGACGACCGCGACGACCGGATCGACGCGCTGTGTGCACGCGCCAGCGAGCGCGTCGCCCGGAACCTCATCGAGCGCGAGGCCGGCGGCGACGGCTGGGCGATCGAGCGCCTCATGGACGACGTCTCACGGCTTCTCCTCACGATCCGCGATCTGGAACGCGTCGGCGACCACGCGGTCAACATCGCCGCCCGCACGCTGTACATGATCGAGAACGACCCGGAACTGATCCACTGATCACGGGACGGTCGGTATCATAAACGGCCTCCTCCTTCTTCACTGGGGGCCGATCTCGGCCTGGTGTTCCTGGAGGGCCCGGTGTACCTCGCCCCAGTCGACCGGCGGCTCGAGGGCGTCGAGGTCGCTCTCGAACGCCGCCAGCCGGTCGTCGAACCGGTCCCGCCAGGCGGGCTGTGCGACCGCCTTGACGCGCTCTTCGAGCTCCGCCCGGCGGTCCCGGACCTCGGCGATTCGCTCCGCGAGCCGGTCCCACCGATCGTCGTCCGCCGTGCCGTCCCGGTTTGCCCAGGCGCGGAGACCGTCCAGCTCCGTCTCGAGGTCGTCGACGAGCAGTCCCACGAGTCGGTGGCGCATCGCCGCGTCCACCCACACGAACACCGGCTCCGGCTCGGTCCCGGCGCCCCCGTCGGTCCCTGCATCGGCCGCCGCCGTCCCGGCACCCCCCTCCTTTTTTCCGTCCGGTCCATCGGCGTCCTCGTCGTCCGCGACACCCAGTTCCGCGAGCGCGCTCTCGAGGTCCGCGAGGGACTCCTCGACGCCTTCGACGTCGCGCTCCAGTTCCGCCACTCGAGTGTCCTCGCTTTGCACCCACGCCTGGAACGATTCGAGGTCCGTGATCAGCTCGTCGACCAGGCCGTGTATCCGCCGCCCCCGTTTTGCGTGCTGGTGGAGGGCGTCGGCCATCACGTAGACGTCGTCGGGCTCCTCGAGCCACTCGTTGAACAGTTCGTTGAGTTCGGGACCGAGCCGGTCGGTCTCCTCTTTGAGCGCCAGCAGGCGCTCCTCGAACTCCTCGAGGCGCGAGGCGACGATGCCGAGGTCGGAGACCGGCTCCGCGGTCTCGGTCGCAGTCCCGAACTCGCGACGCGCGAGATCGATGCGGTTCTCCGGCGACGAGATGATCTCGGACACGTCCGTGAGACCGTCCTCGATTCCCTCCCGGCACACGACGCCGTCGTGAGTGACGTACTCGATGCGCTCGCGCACCGCGTCCCGCTCGAGCGAGTCGTCGCGTTCGAGCACCCGGGCAACAGCCTCCTCCGTCGACAGCCCGTCCATCTCCGCCGGAACCTCGCCGCGTGCGTCCTCGGACATACCCCTGGATTCGCGCGGCCCGTTCTTTAACGTTCCTCGATGTCCCGCCCGCTCGCGAGCGTGAGGTAGCCCCCGGCGAGCGACTCACGCCGGATCGCCCCACACCGCGCCCGCAGTACGCCCCGTGCAGCGCTCACGGAGCGTTCGAGGTCCCGCGCGGGCGAGCCACGCGCGAGGCGCTTTCCCGGCGCACCGAGCCTGACGAACCCCCGGAAGCCGAGGTTGAGCGGGACGGCGAGAGGGTGACTGCTCCGCCGTGCGTTCAGCAGGGCGATCCGCCCTCCCGGACCGAGCAGGTCACACCACCGGTCGACCACCTCGTCGGGCTCCGCGAACATCCCGACGACGAACGTCGCGAGCAGGGCGTCGGCGCCCCGCAGGGGTGGGCGGGTGGCGTCACCGCGGACGAGGCAGACGTTCCGCCACCCGGTGCGGTCGACCCGCGAGCGGGCCCGCTCGAGGGCGCCGCCGGCGAGGTCGACGCCGATCACCGCCCCCTCCGGACCGACCGCCTCCCGGAGGTACGGGAGGTTCGCACCCGTGCCACAGCCCATCTCGACGACAGTCTCGCCCGGGTCGAGGCCGAGCGCGTCGACGGCCCGCCGCCGGACCGTCCCGATGCCGGGCGCGGCGCTCGCGAGCAGGTCGTAGACGCCGGCCCAGCGCGTGTAGAACCGGTCCACGGCGTTGCCCTCGGCGCTCGGCGATCCCATGGGAGGTGTCCGGTGCCGCGATCAAAAAGGGCTGTCGTCGTTCCCGGAGACCCGCCCGGATGGAGGTCCGTCCCGGCAGGAGACGACGGAACCGACGACCGCCCGACCGTGTGCCGGTCCCGACCCACCGGACGGTCGGGCGGTCCGCCGCTCACTTCTCTTCGAACTCGTAGGTGACTTCGACGCGAACGCGGGTTTCAACTCGCCAGGATGCGGTACCGCCCGGCGATCAGCCCGAGAATCGCCCCCGCGAAGTGCGCCGCGTGTGCGCTGTTTGCTCCCCCGAACAGGATCGTCAGGCCCGCGCCGAGCAGGACCGCGAGAACGATCCCGACGCGCCGGGGGATGTACTCCGAGACCCGGGCGCTCGCCCGGTTCGAGGCAATGACGTACCCCAGCAGGGCGAATCCGGCGCCGCTGATCCCGAGCACGCCCACCTCCCAGCCGAGCGCGCTCCCGAGCAGGATCTGGGTGAGGCCGGCGAGCACGCCGGTGGCGATCACGAACGCGTGAAACCGGAGCGTCGTGGTGGCGTACGCGACGACGGTCCCGGCGGTGGCGATCACGACCGCGTTCCCCAGCAGATGCCCGAACGAGGCGTGGGCGTACACGCTCGTCAGCAGCGTCCAGGGCTGGCTGCCGAGCGGTGCGGCGAGGGCGACCCACCTCGATCCGGCCGTCCACCCGACCAGCGTGACGGCCACCATCACGACGAGCGTCTGTAGGATCGCGCTGCCGGCGATCGTTTTCCCCCACGATTCGGACGAGTCCCCGGGTTCGCTTTCGGGCGGGTTTTCGCCTGCGTTCACTGACATTGTTTTCGGTAACTCCGATCTTGCGGGGGCGCCGATCGGTTCCGCGTCGCCCCCATCTGGTCAACTCGTTGTTTGGCGCGGGGACACACATATCTACCGGTCCCGGGAATCTTATCCAATCTCTGATATATAGTTCCGGGAGTCGAGCGGTCGGACTCGTGGCGGTCCCCGCCGGGCGCGCGGACGACGCGTGTCAGGCCAGCTCGCGGACGACC
>CAYSJP010000194.1:0-4595 GCA_964431395.1 uncultured Halobacteriales archaeon | reverse complement strand
GGCGTGTCGCCGCCCGAGGTGTCTCCGTCGCGTTCGAGCACGAGGCGTGGCTCGTCGTTCGCGAACGTCTCCGGTCCGTTCCACGTGGCGCTTCCGTCGCGTTGCTCGTCCGCATCCGGGGTGACGTCGACGTCCCCGTAGGCGTCCGGCCAGGTGAAAAACAGCGTCGTCCCGTCGTCGAGCACGAACCCCGAGATCGCGTCCCCGGCGCGGAGTTCACCCTCCGGAGCGACCGCGAAGTTCGTCCACGTGAACGTGTAGGCGACGATGCCGACCTGCTGGATCTCGTCCCGGCTCGTCTCCACCGACACGTTCCGGATCGTCATCTCGCGGCCGGTGGCGTTCTCCGCCGCCCGCGCCGTCCGGTTCATCCGGTCGGCGAACTGGGATTCGAACTCCGAACGGTTCGCCCGGACGTCCTCCTGCAGTGATTCGAAGGCATCCGTGGTGTTCTCGTCGTCGAGGTTCACCCGGTACTCTATCGTCCACGTCGCGTTTCCGCCCTCCCCGAGGTCGACCCTGAGAAGTGTGCTGTCGTACTCCACCTCCGCCTCGGTGGCCGGCTGTGGAGCCAGCCCCGGGTCCGCGCCGGCGGCGACGCTCGAGGCCACGAACAGGAGCGCGACGACACAGGCCAGGACTGACCGGGTGCGCATCACGTATCCCTGAGGACAGGTGGGGTCAAAGGTCTTCTTTTCCGATCGATCTCACGTCGCGTCCGGGTCTACGGCGCACACGTAGCCGTCGCCGCGTACGCGGACGCGGTATCCGTGGTAGGAAAAGCCCGCCACCGTCCGCCGGGATCCGCCGGTTCGGGGGGCGAAGATAGCCTTCTCCAGAAAGTGTGGGTCGACCCGGTGGTACAGCGGCGGACCGTCGAGGGATTCGGGTGGCACGCCTTTTGCCTCGGCGACGACGCGGACGATCGTCGTCCCGAGGTCGGCTCCCCGCGTCCGATCGAAGTACGTGGCAGCGACGACTTCCGACCCCCCGTCCGCGTCGTGGCCGTCCTCGCCTCCTCCGGTGGGATCGGCGGGTCGGCCTGCCCGTTCGCTAGCTCCGTCGTGATTGGACATGGATCGTGTCGTTCCGGGTGTCGGCCGCCGTCGCCGCGCTCGTCGATCGGTGTGATTCCGTTTTTCCGTGATCCGTCATGGGGGTTCTTTCTTTCGGTGTCGTCTCGGCCGTCGGTGTCGCCGTGGTTGGGGTGGTCCGTCCGGGTTTGGAGGGGGTATACTGTCGGACAGAAGCAGTGATACATTCCGCCGGAGACCGTCCCCGGCGGAGATCATCAAACGTTCTGTCCGACAGTATAGCGTCAGCGGGTGACTGGGGTGTGGGCGGTCGATCACGGGATCACTCGATCGCGGTGACGATCGCTCGGATTCCTTCGCGGTAGGCCGCGGGTTCGAAGCCGGTGTCGACGTCGCTCGCGTCCCCGTTTTCGCGTTCGATCGTGGTCGAGAGCGACTCGGCAGGGTAGACGGCCCCGGCGATCAGGGAGGACTCCCCGGCTCGCCAGGACGCCAGGTCGCCGGCCACCGGGACCGCGTCGACCCCGGCCGCGGCGGCCGCGTCGGTGTCGAGCGTCAGGTCACCGACGTACCTGCGATAGCGGGCCTCGGTGCCCGAGTCCACGGTCACCACCTCGGCACTCGAGCGCTGGATGTTCTCGATCCCGGTCTCCCGCAGGCGGGACTCGAAGCGTTCGCGGGCCGCCGTCTCGACCCGCTCGGCGACGCCAGCGTCGGTGCCGGCCGGGCCGCCGAAGCCGGCGGAGAACGCGACGCGACTCGCCCCGAGGGTCGCGACGGGGTGATCGATCCCCCCGATCGCCGCCTCGACGTCGCCGCGCAGCTCCTCGTCCTCGTAGACGACGGCGTGGGCCTTCCCATCGATCGTGGTGTCCCCGATCTCCTCCTCGAACACCGTTTCAACTCGCTCATCGACACGCGTCCAGCCGTCCATCCGCGACTCGGGGAGTTCCGGGGCCGGGACCTCGCCGACGCCGGTCGAACAGCCCGCGATCGGGACTGTCGCCGCCGTCGCGAGCCCGGCCACCGCCCCGAGGTAGTCGCGTCGGTTCATTTTGTGTGTGTTGTCGTCGTTCGCGTCGGTTATCGCCCGATACCGGACAGGGAGCTACCGAGCTCCTGGCCGTCGAACGTCCCACCGAGGAAGCTCCCGATGGAGTTCTGGATCTCCGTCACCTGGTCCGGGACCGCTCCCGGAAGGTCGACGGGGGGACCGCCAGCAGCGTTCTCGGTGCCATCGCCCTCGTCGCCATCGGTGGCGTTCTCCTCGGCGTTCTCGCTCTCGTTCTCGGCGTCGTCGTCACCGACGATGTCGCTGACGGCGTCGCCGAGATTCCCGTCGAGCGCGCTCTCGAGGTGGGCGTTGATCGTCTCGTGGATCTCGGTCACGTGATCGGGGGCCTGCTCAGGCATATCGGTCGGAGGCCCGGCGTGATCCGGACGCTGCTCCTCGTCTTCGGACTCCTCATCCTCGGACTCCTCCGTCTCATCTTCGTGTTCGCCGTCCGATTCGTCCGCGTTCGACATGTCGGGCGCGTTGCCCGGAGCGGCCGCAGCCGCCCCTGCCGTGACGAGCAGGAGTGCGACCCCGACCGCTGCGATCTTCGCTTTCATCATCGTTGCCTCCGATCCGATCTACGCGGAGCAGGGTTCATTAATACGGTACGCGGTGGTATCGAATTCCCGGTGTTTCAACCCATCTAAAGCCGACTTTACGCCATTTAATCCGGTTTAACTGTCGCGTCCGCCGCGAGGGGACTGCCTGCCCGGCGATGGCCCCACTCCGGAGGGCGCACGCGCCTTCCGGAACTGTTCGTTCGCGGTTCCGCCGGCCCGGACGAACGTCGTCCTCCCGATGCCCGGGTGAGGTCGTCGCTCGCTCTACTCGGTCGCTCCGTGAGAAAGGGGACATAGCCTGTAAAAAGTTAAACCTCGTCCCGACCAACGGGCGCGCATGGGCGATAACGAGGGCCGCCGCACGGACCTCCGGATGCCGGACGACGACGAGGTCTTCGCGGCCGTCACGGACATGCTCGGGGCGAACCGTGTCCGGGTGCGGTGTGCCGACGGCGAGGAGCGCACGGCGCGCATCCCCGGCCGGATGCAGAAACGCGTCTGGATTCGCGAGGACGACGTCGTTCTCGTCGAACCCTGGGACTGGCAGGACGAGAAGGCCGACGTCGTCTGGCGTTACGAGAAGGGCGACGCCGACCAGCTCCGGGAGGAGGGCCACATCAAGTGATACGCTGACATGGCTGGCGAGTACGGCCTCCTCGAACCCGAGGAGGTAGAGGGGGTCGGCGACGAGTGGGAGGACATCGACTTTTCGGACGACGAGGCCGACCGGATCGCCCGCGAGCGCGACCGGGAGTTCGCCGAGTTCCGCAAGCGCCTCAAGAACACCGAGCAGTTCAAAGTCGAGGGGTCGGTCTTCGACGACGCGACCTACGCCGCCATCTACAAACTCGTCCAGGACGGGTACGTCACGGCCATGGGCGGGCCGATATCCTCCGGAAAGGAGGCGACCGTGTTCGAGGCCCACGGCCCCGGCGACGACGACGTCGCGATCAAGATCTACCGGATCAACGCCTCCGATTTCACCCACATGCGGGAGTACCTGGAGGGCGACCCCCGTTTCGAGGGGATCGGCTCCGACAAGAAGAAAGTCGTTCTCGCCTGGGTCCGCAAGGAGTTCGCGAACCTGCAGCGCGCGAGCGCCGGCGGCGTCCGCGTCCCCGAGCCGATCGCGGTCCAGCGCAACGCCCTGGTGATGGAGTACCTCGGTCGGGAGGGCCACCCCGCGCCGACGCTCGACGACGCGCACCTGGAGAACCCCGAGACGGCCTACGAGGTGGTCGCGGAGTACACCCGCCGGCTGTACCGCGCAGGGCTGGTCCACGGCGACCTCTCGGAGTACAACCTCGTCGTCTGGAACGGCGAACTGTGTGTCATCGACGTCGGACAGGCGCTCACCGTCCAGCACCCCAACGCCGGGGAGTACCTGAGCCGCGACTGCCGGAACGTTGCGTCGTTCTTCTCCCGGCAGGGAATGGACGTGACCGCCGAGGATCTCTACGACCACGTGACCGGGGACGACGACGGCGTGATCGACTTCGAAGGCGGGTGAGCCCGAGCGATGCGTGAGGACGACCACACGACCGGGGAGGCGCGCGTCGAGCGGCGATCGCCCAAGGAGGTGTTCGGCCTGCTCGGCAACGAAACCCGGATCGCCATCCTGTACGCGCTCGACGAATCCTCCGGAGAGCCGGTGTCCTTCTCCACGCTCCGCGAGCGGGTCGGCACCCGGGACTCGGGGCAATTCAACTACCACCTCGGGAAACTCGCGGACCACTTCGTCCGCAAGACCGACGACGGCTACGAGCTGACGGTCGCCGGGACCGGGGTCGTCGGCGCGCTTCGCGCCGGCCGGTACACCGCGGACGTCTCGATCGACCCGATCGAACTCGACGATCCGTGTCCCCGGTGTGGCGGGACGATCCGCGTCACCTACGAGGACGAGTACGTCCGGACCCAGTGTACGGATTGTGACGACTGGGGCAG
>CAYSJP010000193.1:0-4631 GCA_964431395.1 uncultured Halobacteriales archaeon | reverse complement strand
GTCGTCACCCAGTGGATCAACGCCCAGTACTACTTCGCGACGGTCGACAACGCGGTCTACGGGAGCGGGTCGAAGGTGACCCACAACCCCGTCGGGAACGTCGGCGTCTACCAGGGCAACGGCGGCGACCTGATGACGGGCCTGCCGCTGGAGTCGCTGATGAGCGCGGACGACGACCCGTACCACCAGCCGCTCCGCCTCTCGACGGTGATCCACGCGCCGGTCGAGCGCGTGACGGAGGTCCTGGACGAGAACGGGGGGGTGACCGAACTGCTGGACGACGACTGGATATCGCTGACCGTGGTCGATCCCCGGCGGGACCACCGCGCGCTCCACTACGAGGGCGACCTGGACTGGGCGCCGATCGAAGGGCGGGCCGGGGACGGTCCGGAACCGACGACGCCGCTCGTCGCCGACGACTGACCGGAGCAGTCGGAGCCGTGTCCCGGTACTATGCTTGCGAACCCCGGTCGGCAGAAAGCTTTTTTATCGGCCGGAAAGAGTTCGTAACCGTTCATGATTACCGTTCTCCCGGACAGATGCCGCCGGAAGGGGCCCCGGCGTGCCGCATCCGGCTACTCGGCTCCCGCCGGGTCGGACGGCGCGCGGAGGTGGTGAGCGTGGGGAACTACCGCGCGATCGGGGACGTCGGACGGACGCTGGTCGATCTGCTGGAAGAGCGGATGAGTCGGATCAGTCGCGGTGACGTCGCACTCGCCTCCCCGAACGCGCAGGGAGAAGGCGGGAACGACTGGCGGTTGACCCTCTACCTCTACGACGTCTCGGAGAGCGACGAACTCCGGGACGTCGAGCGGCGGCAGCCGGATCCGGGTGCCGACGCGGTCCCGGATCCCCCCCTGGTTCTCGACCTCCAGTACCTCCTGACCGCGCACCCGGGAAACGGCGCCAGCGGCGGCACGAAGGACACCGCGGAGCAACACGAAGTACTGGGTCAGGCCATGCAGGTACTCCGGGACAACGCGATCCTGCGTGGTTCCGACCTCACGGGTTCCCTCGCCGGGGCGGACCGGCTCCATATCTCGGTCCGCCAGGAGTCGATCGAGGCGGTGATGAACGTCTGGAACACGTTCGACCAGCCGTACCAGCCGTCGGTCGCGTACCTCGTCACCCCGGTCACGATCGAGTCGACCCGGGAGACGCCCGTCCGGCCGGTCGTCGAGCGGGAGGCCGTGGAGCACGACGCCTCGACCGGGGTGGGCGACGGTGAGTGACCGATCCGTCGCCGCCGAGTTCGGCCGGCAGACCGCGCGCCTCTCGCTCGCGGTTCGCCTGGTCGATCGGTTCACCGCCCGGACCCCGCGGAGCGACCCCCGCGTCCGCCTCGAGGGTCGGAACGCGACCCCCGTCGAGAACCCGAGCGGGTATCACGTCTTCCTGGATCTCGACGCCGGAACCGGGACTCTCCGTGTCGAGGGCGGAACGAAGTACGTCGACAGGCGGGTGACCGACGTCGACGTGATCGACCTCTCCGACCCGGGCACGACGGTCGACCCCTCGGACCCCGACACGCTCCCGCTAGAGACGGTCGCCCTCGCCCCGTCGCCGGCGTACCGGTTTCCGGCGGGCACGACGCTCGTCCGCGGGGTCGTCTCCGGACCGTCCGGCGATCCGCTTCCGAACGCGCGCCTCGTGGTGAAAGACGGGGACGCGGTGACGCGGACCGAGGGGGGGCCGGTGACGCGGACCGACGGGAACGGCGAGTTCGTCCTGTTTTTCGACCCGGTGACGGCCGACGACGTCGTGGAAATCGACGGCCGGACCGTGGTCGAACTGGATGGCGGTGCCCCGACGGTGGACGTCACCCACCCCGACCACGGCACGAAAACCGTCTCCCTCGAGGACGACGACGGCGACTCCGTCGTCGAGGAGGGCGCGGTAACCGCCCGCGACATCGCGTACCCCTGACGGCGGTGGTCGTCGTCCCGCACCGTCCGGGGGTGGACCCGGATCCGTGCACCGTCCGGAGGGTTTTGACCTCGTGGCACGGACAGGGTTACACTTATTACCGACCCACATGTTGTCGGTAATTACTTATGCAAACATTGCCAATGGCAATGGGTGGCGTCGATGCCTGAGTACCAGGCGCCGGGCGTGTACGTCGAGGAGGTCGAGCGAGGCGCGAAACCGATCGAGGGCGTCAGCACGAGCGTCGCGGGGTTCCTCGGGCCGACCGAGCGTGGGCCCGTCGACCCCCAGTACGTTACGAGTTTCTCGGAGTTCCGCAGGATCTTCGGCGGGCCGATCGACGAGTCGGATCTGGCCTACGCCGCCGACGGCTACTTCACCAACGGCGGCAGTCGTGCGTACGTCGGTCGGATCATTCCGAACGAGTGGCGCGACGAGAGCGGCACAGTCGCGACGGTCAGCCCCGACGGTGCCGGCGGGGGCACCTCCGACACTCACGAGTTCAGCGCCGTCGGGCCGGGGCCCTGGGGCAACCGGGTCGTGGTCGAGATCAGTGACTCCAGTCTCGGCGCCGGCACGTTCAAGCTCCGCGTCGGCTACTGGCAGTCCGACCTCAGCAGCTACTCCGGCCGGCAGTACTCGAACGACCCGGACACCGGCGGCGATCCGGGGATCGTCCAGGAAGTCGGCAAGCCGGTCATAGAGGAAGTCTACGACAACCTCGCGACCGACGAGGCGTCGCCGAACTTCGTCGAAGGCCGGCTGAACGGATCGAACCTGATCGACGCCACCCAGAACGCGGCGGAGCGGCCGGCCAACGACACGTACCTGCTGGAGGCGTCCTACGACTTCGAGTCCAACGCCTCGCTGGACGCCGTCGGGCTCGACGACTTCGAGGGGATGGATCGCTCGATCTCCGGGGGCTCGACGCTGCCCCGTACGGGGCTCGAGGCGTTCACCGAGATCGACGAGATCTCCATCGTCTGCGTCCCGGACGACCACCAGTACAGCGGGCTCCGGGGTGCCGTCCGAACACACTGCGAGACCGACACCGGCGACCGGATCGCGGTCCTCAACTCCGGCCCGAACGCCGACCTCGGCACCGTCGAGAGCACCGCCGGGGGCATCGACACCTCCTACGCGGCGCTGTACTACCCGTGGGTGAACGTCCTCGATCCGGACACGAACGTCGAGAAGACGGTTCCCCCCGCGGGACACGTCGCCGGGATCTACGCCCGCAGCGACGCCCAGCACGGCGTCCACAAGGCGCCGGCCAACGAGGTCGTCCAGGGGATCCAGTCCCCCGACGTCACCATCTCCAAGGACGACCAGAAGCGCCTCAACCCCAAGGGCGTGAACTGCATTCGGACCTTCCGGGGTCGCGGTACCCGCGTCTGGGGCGCCCGGACGCTCTCCAGCAACCCGTCCTGGACGTACGTCAACGTTCGGCGGCTCATGCTGTACATCGAGGAGTCCATCGACGAGGGGACCCAGTGGGTCGTCTTCGAGTCCAACGACCAGCGGACCTGGGCTCGGGTTCGCCAGACGATCCGTAACTTTCTGACCTCGGTCTGGGACGACGGCGCACTCATGGGATCGACGCCCGAGGAGGCCTTCTACGTCAAGTGCGATCGGTCGACGATGACCCAGGACGACATCGACAACGGGCGGCTCATCTGTGAGATCGGCGTCGCGCCGGTCAAACCCGCCGAGTTCGTCATCTTCAGGATCAGCCAGTGGACCGGCGGCGTGGAGGGAGGTGGATAACCCATGCCCGACAGACGCGGCCCCTACCGGAACGTCAGGTACATCCTCGAAATCGACGGCATCGCCATCGCGTCGTTCAGCAGTTGCTCGATACCGGAGAACTCCACGGAGCCGATCGAGTACCGCGACGGTAACGACCCGCCGACGGTCCGGAAGCTCTGGAGCCTCAACTCCTACGGCAACCTGACCCTCGAGAAGGGGACCACCCAGGACTCGATAGCGCTGTTCGAGTGGCGCAAGTCGGTCGAACAGGGCCAGGTCGACTCGGCGCGCCGGAACATCGCCGTCATCCTCCTCGACGAGGAGGGCGAGACCGGTCCCCGATGGGAGTTCAAGCAGGCCTGGGTGGTCAACTACGACGGCCCGGACCTCGACTCGACCGGCAACGAGGTCGCGGTCGAATCGATCGAGATCGCCCACGAGGGGATGGAACGAGTGTCATGACCGGGTCCGTTCTCCAGACCGAGTACGAGTTCACGCTCCCGCAAGGGTACGCCGACGAGGACGGGGAGATCCACGAGGAGGGCGCGATGCGGCTAGCGACGGCCGCCGACGAGATCAAGCCCCAGAACGACCCCCGCGTCCAGTCTAACCCGTCGTACATGACGGTGATCCTCCTCTCGCGCGTGGTGACGGAGCTCGGAACGCTCGACGACGTCACGACCCACGTGATCGAGAACCTCTACGTGAACGATCTGGCCCACCTCCAGGACCTCTACGAGCGGATCAACGGTCGCGGCGCCAACGTCGTCGACGCCGTCTGTCCGGAGTGTGGCGAGGCGTTCGAGGTCGACGTCGAGCGCGAATCGCCGGTCGAGATGGAGGCGGGAAACCGGGGGGTCTGATGACGGGGTATCCGCCCGACCAGCTCTACGAGGAGGTGGCGTTCATCGCCTACCACTTCAACTGGGACCACGAGGAGATCCTGGAGATGCCCC
>CAYSJP010000192.1:0-4652 GCA_964431395.1 uncultured Halobacteriales archaeon | reverse complement strand
GACCTCCTCGGCGTTGATCGTGTGGCCCATCCCGGGGTAGATCCGCTCGGTCACGTCGGCGCCGAGGCCCTCCAGGATGTCGCTCGTCGCCTCCACGCGCTCCAGGGGGATGTGGGGGTCGGGGTCGCTACACCCGACGAACGCGGGCGTCCCCGCGAGGTCGCCGGCGTAGTCCGCCGGGGACACCTCGGGACCGATCAGGCCGCCGCTGAGGGCGGCGATCCCGCCGTACCGCCGGGGGTTGCGGGCGGCGAACTCGCTCGCGAGGCAGGCCCCCTGTGAGAACCCCAGGAGGACGGTCTGCCCGGGGGGGATCCCGGTGGCCTCGATCTCCGTCAGGCGTTTCCCGACCGTTGTGAGCGCCGAACCGAGGTGGGGCTGGTTGGACTCGGTCGGCGCGGTGAAGGGGTCGGGGTACCAGGTCCGGTTCGCGGCCGCCGGCGCGAGGTAGGCGACGCCGGACGCCTCGAACTCCCGGGCGAGCGCGAGGACGCTCCCGGGCGTTGCGCCCCGGCCGTGCAGCATGAGGACGGCGGCGTCGGCCGACTCGAGCGGTTCGCCGATGGTCTCGACGGGCCGGTCCCCGTGTATTATCTCGGTCACCGCGGGAGGTTCGTGGCGGGGCGACAAGAGCGTCCCGTGTTCGAGGCGCGGTCCCGACTCGTTGTTTCCGCCGGTGAACCGCCGCCCCGCACGGTGCCGTCGGGCCGCGAGGGGCGCGGCGGGTATCAGGGAGTCGGGCCCTCCTCGACGGTCCGCGAGACGCGGTCGACGACCTCCGAGGTGTCGTTTCATATACTGTCGGACGGAAGCAGTGATACATTCCGCCGGGGTCCCCGGCGGAGATTATCAAACGTTCCGTCCGACAGTACAATGACTCGTGTAGGCAATCACCGTATCGACCGCCCGATTGCGGGCGGTCGGAGCGGTAACACGCGACACTAATGGGTATCAGTCGCCGGGCGCGGCGCCCCCGGCGTCGGCGGACGGCGACGCGGTCCGATCGGGACCGCCGGGGAAACAGTCCCTGGCGCGGAAGACGAAGTAAACGTACGGCACCTTCGCCACGACGTCGAGATACGTGATTATCATCGCGATCGCCGTCGCGGAGACGATCCCCAGTCCGGGTCCGACGAGCCAGACCACCGGGTAGGCGATCCACAGGAGGCCGACGTGGTTGCGCAGGATGCCGGCGAGCCGGCGGCGCCCGGAGTTCTGCTCGGCCGCCCGCGCGGGCAACACGGTGTATACCGCGCCCAGCAGGACGAGGTGGAACGCCGAGGAGGCGCCGAACCCGACCCAGCGCAACGGCGGCGCGGTCGCAACGGCGACGCCCCCGAGGACGATCATCGCCGCGTCCGCGAGCGCGATCCCGAGTATCCACTTCCGCCCGAGGCCGGCCACGTAGGCGGCGTACCCGACCAGGATCGGCGTCGTGACCAGCCAGTCGACGTACCGCGGGATCGGCACCTCGTAGCCCTGGAGCGTGACCGTCCCGAGGCCGAGCGCCATCGCCGCGTACGCGAGCGCGGCGGCCCCGGGGATGAGCAGGAGGTACCCGAACCCCCCGTCGGTGTCGGCATCGACCACGAGCCGGGCCGCCATGGCCACACCCGCGAGCATCCCGACGGTTCCGAGAACGTACGTGAGCGTCAGCGCGGCCACCATCGTCACTCACCCCCCGTCAGGTGCCGGCCGTCCGGCGCCCTCGTCGGGTCGCCGCCATCGGCTGTGGGTCTCCTGCCCGTCGGCGTGGCCGCCGCCGGTGACTCGCCCGGCGGAGTGGCCTCGCCCGAGGACTGCTCGACGGTGAACGCCCGGAGGCGATCGGTCATCTCCTCGACGGTTCGCTCGAACCGGTCGACGCTGTGTGCGATCTCGTCGAACGCTTCGACCTGTTCGTCGACGGCATCCGAGACGTCGGCGGCGAGGGCGACGGTGTCGTCGTTCTCCGCGGCGATCGAATCGATCGTTCGTGCGGTCCCCTCCGCGGCCCGGGCCTGGTCGTCCGTCGCCCGGCTGATCTCCGAGACCCCGTCGTCGATCTCCTCGACCGATTCGGCGATCGTTTCGAGTCCCTCTATCGCACCCTCGACGGTCGATCTGCCGTCGACGACGCGTTCGTTCGTCGCCCGGATCGTCTCCGTCGCCTCTTCGGTCTGTCGTTCCAGATCCTCGATCATGTCGGCGACGGTATCGGCCTGTGTCTGTGTCTCCTCGGCGAGACTCTTGACCTCGTCAGCGACGACGCTGAAGCCCTCGCCGCTCCGCTCGTCGGAGCCCCCGCCGGCGCGGGCCGCCTCGATGGAGGCGTTCAGCGCGAGGATGTCCGTTTGCCCGGCGATCTCGCGGATGATGTCGACGACTTCGGTGATCTCCTCGGTCGAGGTTCTGAGGTCGTCCACCCGCTCGACCGCCCGCGTCGTGTTCTCCTGGATCGTCTCCATCACGTCGATTGCCTCGGTCGCCAGTTCCTGTGCGTCGGCGCCGGCCTCCGCGGCTTCCCTCGTCCGTCCGTCGAGTTCGTCGGCGGTGGCGGCGATCTCCTCGACGCCGGCCGAGAGGTTTCCCATGTCGTTGGTCGCCTCCGAGAGGCGGTCCTGCTGGTCGTCGACCGTCGTCGTTATCTCCTCGCTCGCAGTCCGCATGCCGTCGATGGCGTCCTCGGAACTCTCCGTGACGTCGCCGACGGCGTCGATCCCCGACTCCAAGCTGTCGGTGAACCGGTGGACCGCCGCGATGGCCGACTCCAGATCGTCGAGGGTGCGGTTGAAATCCCGTCCGATCGTCTCCATGGCGTCGTACTGTTCGTTGACGTCGACGCGCTGTGTCAGGTCGCCGTCGGCCGCGGCCTGCATCGTTTCCGCGTAGTCCGCGGCGATCCGGGCGTACTCCTCGGCCATTTCTTCGGCGTTTTCCCGGGCACGATCAGCTTCCTCGCGGGCGGTTTCGGCCTCCCGGATCCGTTCCCGGAGCGATTCGCGCATCCCGTCGATAGCGGCGTAGAGCCCCCCGATCTCGTCGCTTCTATTCGAGTCGAGTTCCTGGTCGAGGTCGCCGTCGGCTATCTCGCTCGTCTTGCGGTCGAGTTCGTCGATCGCGGCGACGGTCGTCGTCCCGGAGATGGATCCGAGCGCGAGCAACCCCGCGACCCCCGCGAGGGCGGTCGCCACGCCCGATCCGCTGACGAGGCCGACCGCGACGATCAGCCCGCTGGTCGCGGCGTATCCGAGCGCCAGTTTCGTACCGTACGTTATCATGATGAGCAATACTGGCGCGGTGACATATACGTGATAGCCCCAAAATATCGCGTGTGATATTCGGACGCCGTGCGTCACGTGTCTGCCGGTGCCCGGGTGTTCTGATACGGGAGCACGGTAACCGATGGAGGGGTCGATCGGGCCGCCGTACTGGCGTGGGTTGCGGGCGGCGAACTCGCTTGCGAGGCAGGCCCCCCGGGGGAACCCAATGACGACAGTCCACTGGGGGGAATCCCGGTGACCTCGATCACACGAAGTCGCCGAGTCCAGCCTGGGCCTCGTCGTCCGCGTCCTCGGCGTCGTCCTCCGGGTCGTCCACTCCCGTCGCTTCGGCTACCCCGTCCGCGTCGTCGCGCTCGTACCCTTCCGGGATGTCGAACGCGCCGCCGGCGTGCTCCTCGAGGGCCTCGGTCCGGAGGTCCTCGGCGTCCTCGACGATGGACTGGACCTTGTTCGTGGTCTCGCCGCTGCCCGTGACGAAGGCGACGTCGCTCTCGTCCATGTCGTAGGCGGCTGCCATGGCCACGGTGAGCTCACGGTTCCGGCAGAGGTGGGTCATGACCGCGAGAAAGGGCATGATATCCCGCCGGGCCGTGGACATGCTGGTCCCGCTCTCGCGGGCGATGGCGCGGGCGATCCGGTCGCGCCGTTTCCGCGTCCCGCTGGTCCGGCCGAGCTTCGACCAGTAGCTCGGCGGGCCGTAGCGGGTCCACCCCCCCTTCGAGCCCTGGCGGGCGGCGGCGACGCCGGCGGTCATGTTGTCGCCCGCGTAGCGCCAGTAGGAGTAGTTCTGGGTCGCCCGCACCCGCCCGAGCCACCGGTCGGCGTTCGCGAGAAAGTCGTAGGCGACCGCGAGTTCCTCGCCGTGGTAGTCCTTGGGGGCGTTGTCCTCGATCCAGTTGATGAGGTCGTCGGGCGTCTCGTCGACGTCGTATGAGGACTGCAGCGCCGTCTCGGCGTCGACCTCCTTGATCAACTCGTCGAGAAAGTCGAAGATTCCCTTCGATCGGTCCCGGTCGCCCGTGACGACGTCCGCCGCGGTGAGGGTCTCGGTCGTCTCCGCCAGCGCCTGGAGGTCGTTGATCGCCGACCGCAGGTCGCCGTCGTTCTTCGCCGCGAGCGCGTCGAGTGCCTCGTCCTCGTAGGTGACGTCCTCCCTCCGGCAGATGTCCCGCAGGACGGGCACGATCGAGCGTTTGGAGACGTCCCGGAACTCGATGTCCCGGCAGGCGTTCCGGAGGCCGTTTCCCATGTCGTAGAACTCGTTGGCGATGAGGACGATCGGCTGGCTCGACGCCTTGACGAGCCGCGTGATCGCCCGGCTCCCCCCGCGGTCCGCGTTGCCGTGGACGTCGTCGGCCTCGTCGAGGACGACGAGTTTGCGCCCGCCGC
>CAYSJP010000191.1:0-4675 GCA_964431395.1 uncultured Halobacteriales archaeon | reverse complement strand
CCGTCACGTCCCTGTCTCCAAGCGGATGATCCGTCGACGGGTCTCCAGGATCCGTGAGACGCTGAGCGAACGGCTCGTCGAGGCGTTCGTCGAGGACTACACCCCCCGGGAGGTCGCCTTCAGCTTCAGCGTCGGCGTGTTCATCACCGCCCTCCCGTCCCTCGGAACCGGCGTCATCGCGATGGTGGCCCTCGCCGTCCTGTTCGAACGGATGAGCAAGATCGCGCTGTTCGCGGCCATCGTCGTTCTCAATCCCGCCGTGAAGTGGGGGGTCTACGGGGCGAGTTTCACCCTCGGTCAGTTCCTGCTCGGCCCGATCCCCGGGGTGTCCTTCCGGAACATCTCGGTGTCGTTCGACATGGGTGTGGACGTTCTGGCCCGCCTGTGGCTCGGAAACCTGATCCTGGCGGTGGTCTTCGCAGTCGTCGCCTACGTCGCGGGGCTCCGGCTGGTCAACGAACTCCGCCGGCGGGCGCGGGAGGGCGACGTCCCGATGCTGAAAATCGCCACGGACTCGGCGTCCACGGACTCGGCGTCCACCGAGGAGTGATGATGACTGTTGTAGGCAATTACCGCATCGACCGCCCGAGCGCGGGCGGTCGGAGCGGTAACACGCTACAACAGTCAGTATGAACCGTCCCGGATCGCGGACCGTCCCCGTCACACCTCGACGACGGGGTTCCGGAGGCGGCCGATCGACTCGACGTCGATGACGACCTCGTCGCCGGGGCGGAGGGTGAACTCCTCCGGCGGCACCAGCGCCGTCCCGGTCAGGAGAACGGCCGTCTCGGGTAGCGGGTTCGACCGCGCGAGGTACGACACCAGGTCCTCGCAGGTGCGCACCATCTCGCCGGTGGAGGTGGCGTCCTCGAAGACGACCTCGCCGTCTCGTTCGATCTCCAGGTCCATCCGCAGGTCGTGGGGGTCCGGGATCGTCCCGGTCGATGCAACGCAGGGGCCGATCGAGCAACACCGGTCGTACACCTTCGCCTGCGGGAGATACAGGGGGTTCGCGCCCTCGATGTCGCGGCTGGACATGTCGTTGCCGATGGTGAATCCCACGATCCGGCCGCGGTGGACGACGACGCCGAGTTCCGGCTCCGGGGTGTCCCAGTCCGAGTCGCCCCGGATCCCGACTGCCTCCTCCGGGCCGACCGTCCGGCTGGGCGTCGCCTTGAAGAAGATCTCGGGGCGGTCGGCGTCGTACACGTCGAGGTACATCTCGGGCATGCTGCTCTCGGCCTCGCGGGCCTCCTCGCTGATCGCGTAGGTGACGCCGGCGGCCCACACCTCCGCAGCGTCGAGGGGGAGGCCGGCCTCCGCGTCGAGGCGCTCCGGGTCGACCGACGGCGCGTCCGCGAACTGGCGGTCCGCGATCTCGTCGAGCGAAACGTCCGCGACGTCGGCGGCGCGGGCGAGGTCGGTCAGCGTCGCGAGCCCCGGCTTCGCGGCGGTCAGGTCGCGCGCCTCGCCGTCCCGGCGGGCGATCAGTCGCGGGTCGGGCCCCTCGTGGAGTCGGTAGTAGCGCATACCGAGACCAGGACGGGACGGGTCAAATCTCTTGTCACCTCCGCCGCGCCGCGGGAGCACCCGGAGCGCGGGAATCCGTTCACTCGCCCGGAAGGACGACCACCCGGAGATCGTTGACGTTCGTCCCCGTCGGTCCCGTCTCGACCGTTGCCGCGCGCTCCGCGAGGTGGGGGTAGGCGTCGTTGCGGTCCAGCGCGTCCCGCGCCGCCTCCGGGTCCTCGACCGTCTCGCCGGTCACGAGCGCGCCGGCGACGCCGCTGTTGCCGTCGATCCCGTCGGTGTCGACGGCCGCGAACGCGACTGGGCGCCCGGTGAGTTCGACCCCGGCGCTCAGGGCACACTCGAGGTTCGGGCCGCCCCGCCCGTCACCCGCGACCGTGACCGTCGTCTCGCCGCCTGACAGCACGACCGCGGGCGATGAGACCGGCTCGCCGCGCTCGAGGCACTGTTCGGCGACCGCCGCGTGGAAGGATCCGGCCTCGCGGGCCTCGCCCCGGATGCGCGAACTCAGGACGAGCGTCGCGAACCCGGCCGCGGACGCGGCCTCGCGGGCTGCCTCGATGGCCGTGTCTCCGTTCGCGAGTACGAGGTTCCGGCACCACCCCCCCGAGAGTTCGTCGGCGTCGGCGGTCTCGGCGACCTCGCCCGCGATCCCGGACTCGATCCGGCGGGCAACGGCGTCGGGTGGCGTGACGCCGGACCGCTCGAGCGCGCGCTCCGCGTCGACGAAAGTCGTCCCGTCGGGCGCCGTCGGCCCGCTCGCGATCACGCCGGGGTCGTCGCCGATCACGTCGCTGAACAGGAGCGAGACGACCGTCGCCGGCGCGGCCGCCTCCGCGAGTCCCCCACCCTTGATCGCCGAGAGGTGCTTGCGCACGGCGTTGACCTCGCCGATCGGGAGTCCGGCCCGGAGCATCGCGTCCGTGACCTCCCGGAGGTCTCCGAGTTCGACGCCGGGGGCCGGGGCGGCCATCAGTGCGCTCCCGCCGCCGGTGATCGCAGCCAGGATCAGCGTCCCCTCGTCGGCGCCTTCCGCCCGGTCGAGGACCTCCCGCGCGGCAGCGACGTTGTCCGCGCTCGGGATCGGGTGGGTCCCTTCCCGTATCGTGATTCGGTCGGTCGACCGCGGGTCGTCTGTCACCACCACGCCACCGTCGATCCGGGCTCCGAGGACGTCCTCCAGCGCCGCGGCGACGTGGCCCGCCGCGTTCCCGCCCCCGAGCACCAGCACTTCGTCGAAGGCGCCGAGGCCGTACGTCACCGGATCGCCATCCATCGGATCGACGTGGAGACGATCCCCCTCGACGCGGAGCCGGTCGCGGATCACGGTGGCCGGGTCCGCCGCCCCGATCCCCGCCTCGATGCAGTCCAGCGCGCGTTCTGCCGCCCGCGTGTCGGCCAGTCCGTCCCTGTTCTGGATGAGCGCCACACGACGGGGTACTCCACACCTCCGCAAAACCCTTGTGCCCGGGGACCGGGACTTCCATCCGGACCGTATCCGGGTTTCGACGCACCGTTTTCGTCGATTGTCGACAGCAACTTTCTTATTTGACGTACCCAATGGATCACTCACGATGCTCCAGCACCTCGGGTCAGCGCGGTGTGAGAACTGTAACGGCTCACTCGACTGGGTGGGAGAGTACTACCACTGTGCGAACTGCGGCCGGGTCCTGGCCCACGGGTCGGACTGACCTTCGGCCCAGTTCGTGGTGCCCATCGGGGCCTCCGTCATCCGCTCGCGCGATAACTCGTCGGTCTGGACCCCGTCTGATTGTGCGTCGGTCGGAACACTCCGCGCCTGCTCGCCGGTCGGAGCACTACCCGTGGCGGCCGCTCACGGCGGTACAGCGCGAGACCCTGCCGTTTTCGTGGTGATCGACTCAGCGGTGTAGCACCGCCGGACGCTCCAGCGTCAGGTCGTACCCGACGGCCTCGACCTCCCGCGTGGGCCAGTCCCCGGGTTCCGTGAGGCGTTCGAACCCCGCTTCGGAGACGAGCACCGTCCCCTCGCTTTTCGCGCCCTGGACCGTCGGGTTCCAGGCGTAGGCCATCGGAAGTTCGACGGACGCATCGCCGTCCGGCGTCCCGAACCACTCCCGGCCCGCGTACCCCGCCGCGCCGCCCTGGTGGTGCAGTTCCCACTCGCCCTCGTGGCCCACCTCGGCGTAGGCGTCCCGGATCGCCGCGAACACCTCCCCGGCCTCGCCGCCCTCGCGTCCGACTGCCCGCGTCGCGGCGAGCGCGGTCGTCTCGACGCGGTTCGCCGCCCTGGTGCGGTCAGCGAGCCAGTCGGGACCGTCGAACGCGACCGTGCGTGTGAGGCTGGTGTACAGCCCCTCTCGCTCTGAGGTGACCGAGACGAGCGCGTACGCCCCGAGTGGTTCGTCCGTGACGGTGTAGTGGCGGTACGCCTGGGCCCGGTCAGCGCTCCCGACGAGGACGACCGGCGTCGTGATCGCCCGCTCCGTGAGCGCGCGCTGGAGCCGGGCCGCCACCTCCCGCTCGGTGTCCGTCGACGCCACCCCGTGCAGGACCGACTCGACCGCCTCGACCACGTCGCGACTCAGTGAACGGTAGGCCTCGATGGCGCCGTCGTGGAGCGGCTGACGGAGGTCGGCGGCGTCGATGTCCCCGAGGCCGGGGGCGTCGAAGTCCGCGACCGCGGTTTCCGGACTCCGCTCCGCGATGGCCTCCCCGAGCACGGATTCGTGCCACGGGAACGATTCGACGTCGATTCCGGGCGGGAGTTCCTCCTCGCGGAGCCGGTCGGCCTCGATGTTGTTCGTGATGACCGTGAGCGACTCCCCGTCGTGGCCGACCGCGGCGGCGCCGACGTCGGCTGCGTTCGAGATGCGGTTGTCCCCACCCGTCAGCCAGGCGAAGTTGTTCGGCCGGGCGAACCAGGCGGCCTCGACGTCGTGTTCGTCGAGCCACTCCGCGACGCGTTCTCTTGGGGCCATGTGCGGTGGTGGACTGCGGGTCGTTGAATAACTACCGGAGATGGCGCGTCACGGCGGCGATCCGATCGGTGCTACGCCGAGCCGCCGGACCCGCCGTACAGCGAGGTCACCTCCTGTTCGGAGAGCGCCCGGGAGTACGCCCGTACCTCGTCGATCCGGCCCGTAGTTTCGGCCTGGTCGCCGGC
>CAYSJP010000190.1:0-4740 GCA_964431395.1 uncultured Halobacteriales archaeon | reverse complement strand
GGGTCTCACGCCGGGGGTATCTCGCGGGGCTGGCGGCGGCAGGAGCCGGTCTCGCGGGCTGCACGGGGGATGGCGGGCCGAACATCGACACGCTCAGCGTCGCGCACATGCCGATCTACCCGGACATCCAGTCACACATCATGCTGGAGGAGGGGTACTTCGACGAGTTGCCCGTCGAGGTGGAGACGGACATCTTCTCCGATGGGCCGAGCATCGTCCAGGCGTCGGCGACCGGGGACTACGACGTGATGATGTTCGGGATCATCCCGGCGATGATCGTCGTCGACAAGGGGATTCCGGCGAAGATCGTGAACGCGAACATCGTCGACCCGATGCTCATCATGGGCACCGACGAGTTCGCCGGGCGGTACGACTCGGAGGGTGCGGACGCCTTCGCGAACTTCGAGGAGGAAACGGGCAGCCGCTTCGAGTTCGGGACGTTCCCGCCCGGGTCGGTTCCCGACATCACGCTGCGGTACTGGCTGATCGAGGAACTGGGCCTCGAGCCGGGCAGCGACGTGACGGTCACGTCGCTCGGGGGTGCGGGGCCGGTCCGGCAGGCGCTGCTGTCGGGCCAGATCGACGGCACGAGCATGATCGAGCCGGTGCCGACGATCGCGAAGCGCCGCGACGCCGGGTACACCGACCTCGACTGGAGCGGTGACTTCTTCCCCGGCGGCCAGCCGGGCGCGGTCGCCCTGATGCACGAGCGGGTGTACGATGGGGCCCCCGAGGTCGCGGAAGCGTTCGTCGAGCAGCACATCCGGGCGACCGAGTTCGTCGAGGAGGACCCCGACGGGGCTGCACAGGCAACGAGCAACGTGATCGGCGAGGAGTCACTCCCGGTGGAGGCCGCCCGGGAGGCGCTGGACTCGGAGGCGGCGAACTTCGTCTCCGATCCCCACGAGATCGAGGACGGAACCCCGATCTTCGCCGACTGGGCGAACCGCCTCGACCGGACCGACCAGGAGCTCACGAACGAGCAACTGTTCGAGTTCAGCCACTACGACGACGTTTCATGAGCGTCGACATCGGGACCGACTCGGAGACGGGAGTGTTGCCCGACGAACTGATGGGTGGCGAGCGCAGTTACGGGCGGCTCATCAGGGGAGTGAGCGGGACCGTCGTCTTTCTGATCGTCTGGCACGTCGCCGCCCTGTCCCAGCCCGTCTTTCTGCTACCGTCGCCGATCCAGGTGGCGAACGCCTTCATCGTCGAACTCACGGCGCCCGAGGAGTTCGTGGTGCCGGTCACCGGCACGGAGCTCACGCTGACCAGGCTCCCGGTGAAGTTGATCCAGAGCCTGTACCACTACCTTCCGGGGTTGCTCGTCGGCGGCACCGCCGGGATCGCGAGCGGGATCGCGCTGGGCTGGAGCCAAGCGCTGGACGATGCGTTCACCCCCGTCACGCGGGTGTTGCGCCCGATCCCGCCGCTGGCCTGGATCGCCTTCGCCATCGTCTGGCTGGGCGTCAACCACACCGGCGCGGCCTTCATCGTCGCCATCGGCGCCTTCTGGATCAACTTCTACAACGCCTACGCCGGCGTCGAGGGCGTCCCGCAGGATTTACAGGAGGTCGCGGCGTCGCTAGGCGTCGAGAACGACCTGACCATGATCCGGAAGGTCGTGATCCCGAGCGCGACCCCCGAGATCATGACCGGGATCCGGACCAGCATCGGCCAGGGCTGGATGATCGTCGTCGCCGCCGAACTGTTCGGCGCGCCCGGCATCGGCTTCGAGATAATCAACGCCTCACAGAACCTCGCCCTGGACGTGAGCGTCGCCTACATGTTCGTCATCAGCCTCGTCTTTCTGGTGAGCGATTCGGCGTTCCGGCGGGTCGAACGGAGGGTCCTCGCGTGGCGGGCGTGAGCAACCAGCCTGGCGGGGACGCGGACCCCAGCCAGGGCAAGATCGTCGTCGACGAGGTGGAAAAGCAGTTCGAGTCCGGCGACCGGACGGTCCGGGCCCTCCGGGACGTGAGCTTCGGCGTCGGGGAGGGGGAGTTCGTCTGTATCGTCGGCCCCTCTGGCTGTGGAAAGACGACGCTGTTCCGGATCATCGCCGGGCTCGAGGAGCCCTCGGGGGGCACCATCTGGCTGAACGGCGAACCGGTCGAAGGCCCGGGGACCGATCGGGGGATGGTGTTCCAGGAGTACGGCCTGTTCCCGTGGCGAACGGTCCTGGAGAACGTCGGGTTCGGCCTCGAACAGCGCGACATGCCCCGCGCGGAGCGCCGTGAGCGCGCAAGCGAGATGATCGAACTGGTCGGGCTCGAGGGGGTCGACGACGCCTACCCGAACGAACTGTCGGGCGGAATGAAACAGCGCGTCGGGATCGCCCGGGCGCTCGCGGTCGACCCCGAGATCCTGCTGATGGACGAACCCTTCGGCAGCGTCGACGCCCAGACCCGGGACATGCTCCACGGAGAACTCCTCCGGATCTGGCAGGAGACCGGCAAGACCGTTCTGTTCGTCACCCACGACGTCGACGAGGCGGTGACGCTGGCCGACCGGGTGGTCGTCCTCACCGGGAGCCCCGGCCACGTCCACGACCTCGTCGACGTCGACCTCGGACGCCCCCGGAGCCGCACCGACGAGGCGTTCGCCGAGTACGAGGCGCGGATCCGGTCGCTGATCCAGGAGTAACCGACGGCGAGCACCGGTGAGAGACGACGACGATCAGTACCAGTCCGCCACGACGAGTCCGACGGCGGCGCCGACGGCGTTCGCGACGACGTCCCCGGCCTCGAAGGTCCGGCCCGGAATCACCGTCTGGACGACCTCGACGCCGGTACCGAGCGCCACCGCCACGGTCGCGGCTATCAGGATGCCCCGTAGTCCCGAGCCACGCGGTTCCTCCGCCCGCGTGGCGCCGAGGAGACTCGCGGCGAACACCGCGTAGCTGATCGCGTGTATCCAGGTGTCGATCCCGAATGGAACGACGGGTGGCACCGCGTCGTCTCTCGGCAGCGGCAGGAGCGAGGCGACGAGGATCGCCGTCCCGATGACTGCGGGGCGCGTCCACGGTGAACGCGCCAGCCTGCCTCTCGTCTCTCCCGCCGGATCGGTCATCCCTCGCCTATCGCGCCGCCTCGAGGGCGGATCTCACGTTCTCCAGGTCGGGGAGTTCGCCGGGGTCGGCGTCCCAGCGGTAGGTGACGCTCCCTTCCTCGTCGATGACGAACAGCGAGCGGCTGGCGATCCCCGCCAGGTCGCCCTCCTCGACGCGGACGCCGTACTCCTCGATGACGTCGCTGTTGAACCCGGAGACGAGCGGGAAGTTCAGGTCGTACTCGTCGATGAACGCGAGCTGGGACCAGGGGGTGTCGGCGCTCACGCCGACGACCTGTGCGTCCAGCTCCGCCAGGCTGTCGTGCCAGTCCCGCATCTCACACAGTTCGTCGGTGCAGAGCCCCGAGTACACGCCGGGGACGAACGCGAGCACGACGGGCCCGTAGACGAGGCGATCCGACAGCGTGAACGTTTCGACGTCGTCGCCGGAGTAGCTGCCGCGTCCGGCGGCGTTCTCCGGTCGTGCAAGCGGCGCGTGTATGTCGGGAGCGCGATCCCATTCTCTGACCATACGTCAGCCAAACAGCGTGCGTACAAGACACTAGCGACACCGATCCGGGAGGGCCCGGGTAGGACCCAGATCCGGCGGATCGTCAGGGTATTGGGTCGGCGGACGGTGGGTTCGGCTGACGGCTCCACGTGTCCCGCACCATCGCGGCCGAACGCATCGACCGGCTGTTCGACCTCGCGCGAGCGGCGGCGAAGAGCGGCGAGACCGAACGTGCACGGACGTACGTACGCCGGGGGCGGCGGATCGCGGAACGCCACCGCGTGTCGCTGCCCCGGGAGTTCGAGCGGTTCACCTGCGGGGCCTGTGATCGGGTCCTGCTGCCGGGCCGAAACGCCCGCGTCAGGACCCGGTCGGGCCACGTCGTCGTGACCTGCGACTGCGGTCACCAGGCACGGTACCCCTACGACTGATGCTGTCGAGCATGACTCGACGGCACGAACCTGGATTCCCGCGCAGATACCCGCCGGTCGGGTGAAAAGCTTGAAACGACTCCGACCAGTATGAACTCCCGATCATGGACAAGCAGGCACTGAGAAAAGAGGCTCACGACCTCGACGTGACGGTGTGGGTGGGGAAATCCGGGGTCGACGCGGTGGTGGGGGAACTGTCGGACCAGCTGGACGAGCGTGACCTCGTGAAAGTGAAGTTTCATCGATCGGCGCGTGGCGGAACGTCGACGGAGGGCGTCGCGGCCGACCTCGCCGAGGCGGCGAACGCTGAGCTGATCGAAACCCGTGGTAACACCGGTGTGTACTACCGATGACGGTGCTGCAGCTCGGGCGGTTCGTGGCGGACATCCTGCGCGAGTTGGGGGTCGGGCAGTTCTCCGACTCGATCGGCCAGATCCTGTCGTTGTTCATCGCCTTCGCGATCCTGTATCTGGTCGGAACGGGGTTTCTCCTGCCGCTGGTGGATCGGGTGCTCCGTACCCGGGGACTCGACGAACACGCCAGGAAACCGCTCAAGAAGGTGGCGTGGTTCGTCATCGTCTTCGTCGCCACCGCGCTCGCCTTCGGTCTCGCGGACTACGGCGGCTTTCTGCAATCGCTGGCCACCATCGCCGCGGCGGCGACCCTCGCCATCGGCTTTGCCCTGCAGGACGTCATCAGCAACTTCGTCGCCGGGGTGTTCATCTTCACCGACAAGCCGTTCCG
>CAYSJP010000189.1:0-4754 GCA_964431395.1 uncultured Halobacteriales archaeon | reverse complement strand
TCATCTCTTCTCGACGTGGCGCACGTCCACCGCGACCCCGCGCGTACTCCCCGCCATCGCGGGGCCGGCCACCGTCGCGCGGCCGACGCCGAAGGCGCTCGGCCCCTCGATCACCACCTCCTCACCCACGCGGATCGACTCGCTCGCCGCCACGATCCCCGGCGCGAGCACGCTCCCGTGGGGCACGAAGTCGTCGATCTCGACCCGGCGCGTCGGGACGTCGCTGTCGACCCACCGGCGCGCGCCGGCGATCGAGAGCGCGAGCAGGCCAACCGTGGGGACCATCGCGGCGAGTTGGGTTCCCTCCGCGTCCGTCGCCCGGAGCTTCGGGTACCGCGCCTCCGTCCGCAGGTCGGGAAACAGCGCCTCGCCCGCCCCCTCGCCGAACTGGTAGTCCGCGATGGCGCGGACGGTGTTGTGCTCGCGCTCGCGCTTGGGGTACTGCTCCTCGCCGGCCAGCGCACCCGCCAGCGCGGCCAGCGAATCGCCGTCGGTGGGGTGGCCCGCGACCGTGAACTCCACGGGGAGGTCCCGGTTCCCGGCCGCGCGCTCGACGATCTCCCGGTAGCCCTCCTCTGGAACGTGCGCGACGATCCGGTCGTAGTCGGCGCGATCGAGGTACCGCTCGAGGATCTCGGTGACGAACTCGACCTCCTCGGCGCTCCAGCGCCCCGTGACGACCGAATCGTAGTGCTGGGCGGGGTAGGTGGTCTCCAGCTCCTGGGGGACGACCCCGATCGGCGAGGTCATCGAGACGACGTGGCCGCGCCACTGGATCGCGTCGTGGAACCGGCCGTGGCTCTTGGACTCGCTGTAGGGCTTCCGGGCCGAACAGGGCACGAGCACCAGCGGCGCGTCGAACTGGGGGCGATACCGGGAGGTGACCCGGTCGGCGAACCGCCGGATCTCGACGCGGCGCATCGTGTCCGCGCTCGTTGCACTCATTTCGGCGCGCCGCGCGACCGGGGCGCGCTCCTCGAGGTAGGTCCACTCCTGGTCGAGCCCTCTCAGCGTGGCGGTGAGCCACTGATCGTGGCGGGCCTGCCCCTCGAGGTAGTCCCGGAGCCGGCCGTCCCGGATCCGGCGCCGGGCGGTCCGGAGCGCGGCGCCGAGGGCGTTCTCGTTGTGCGCGATACAGTCCTCCCGCGAGAAGTCACCGATCCCGCCGGTACAGGCGCGACAGGCACACGGGAGTTCGTCGAGGCCCTCGAGGTCGTAGGCGCCTTCCGTGGTGAGGTAGCGCCCCTGCGTGGCCCGGACGACCGCCCGGTCGGCGTCGATCAGGTCCACGCCGGCGTACACGAGGGTGGCGACGTTGCGCGGGGTGGCCACCCCGGGAACGTAGAGGGCGGCGTCGTCGGGGGTCGCCTCCCGCACGCCGACGACCGCCTCGACGAAGGCGCTCCCGTGGCCGACGACCCCGGTCGCTCCCGAGAGGACGTAGCAGTCGGCGCCGTGATCGGCCGCGGTGTCGGCGGTGACGACCGCCGCGCTCGGGTAGTCGACGTCCGGGTAGTCGACCGCGAAGGACTCCTGGACTCGCTCGTCGGTGCCCGCGGGGAACGCGCGGTGGGGGAGAACCGTGAGCCGGTCCTCGCGGCCCTCCGGGAGGTCGCGGTCGGCGGGCCAGAGGCTGCCGGCGTTCTCGACGTGGTCGCCGGCGAGCGCGGGCGTCGAGACCGGGTCCGCGAGCCGGAGTTCGGCGACCCGGGCGGCGCCGTCGCGCTCGAGGACCTCGAAGTACTCCGTCATGGCCTCTCCTCGACCCCGGAGGCTGAACTAGCTTGTCGTTGCGTGTTGGCGGGCGGGACCGCAGCGCACCGGCGGCGCCGCGACCGCGGATTGATGACCCGGGGGTGTGTACTGGATCGCATGCTCGCGCGAAACCTCCGACGCCTGGGGTACGCCTTCATGATCGGCTACGGAGTCATGGACGCGGTCGCACCCCGGGAGTTCCTCCGTCTCAAGCTCGTCCCCGTCGGACTCCTCCTCGAGAACGTCGAGGAGATCGAGGCCACCGAGGGGTACGTCCGGGGTGCCCGAGCCGCCGGCATGGGGCTGATCGTGGCCGGGGCCACCGGACTCGCGCTGGAATCGCGGGACGGCGAACCCACGAACGCGGGCGACGACCCTCGAGACGAGGACTGATACTGATCGTCGTGCTCTCCCACCCGTGATCGTCTCCCCCGACGGCGGCGAGCACCGATACATGGCTACGACGACCACCGTGAGAACGACTCGGCGACGTGCCTACCGCGACCGGCTGTCGACCGCCGTGTCGATGGCGTCCACGCTCCGGTGCCTGCCGTCCTCGGGGGCCCCGTCTCTCCCAGCCTCGCGTGGCTCCCTCGCACAGGCGGCCTCGACCGCCCCGATCACGTTCTCGGAACCGGTGATCCGGGCCCGCTCGCGCAACACCTCGTAGCGCTCCCGGGCCGACACACCGGCGTGATTGCGCTCCCGGAAGGGTCGCTCCTCGATCAGAACCGGGGTTCCGGATTCCGCGACGACGCCGAGGTTCGCCGCGTTCTCCGGGCCGATGGCGACGTTTGCGAGGAGAGTCGCGTCGGCATCGCGGGCGGGCCCGCGAGCGGCGTCGAGCGCGCTCTCGATCGGCGTGTACGGCGGGACCGACACCACCTCACAGCCGAGCCGGGCGGCGACCGCCGCGTCCGGATCGCCCTGCCGGAGGACGCCCACGGAGACGTCGAACCCGGCCGCGACCAGTCGGTGCAGGAGGCCCGCGCCGCTACCGTTGCCGGCGACGACGTGGACCGCCTCGCCGCGGTCCGGGGCGCGCTCGGGCAGCGCGGTGACCGACGGCGCGCCGGTCACCCGATCCCGCGAGCGGACGATCTCGGTGCCGAAGGCGTCCCCGAGCGCGTCGTTCTCCAGCACCGTCTCGGGGGTGCCGCGGGCCGCGATCTCACCCCCGGAGAGCAGCGCCAGTTCGTCGCAGTACCGGGCCGCGAGGTCGAGGTCGTGGATGGCGGCGACGACCGTCTTCCCCCGGTCGAGGAGGTCGATGAGGAGTTCGAGGGTCCGGACCTGGTGGTTCACGTCGAGGCTCGCGGTGGGTTCGTCCAGCAGCAGGACGGGCGTGTCCTGGGCCAGGGCGCGTGCGAGCAGGACGCGCCGGCGCTCGCCGCCGCTGACCTCGGTGACCGGCCGGTCGGTGAAACGGGCCACGCCGGCACGCTCCATCGCCGTTTCGACTGGGTCCGTTCCGGCCGCGGCGGGATCCCGGCCGAGGCGGTCGCGGTGTGGGTGCCGGCCCATCTCGACGACCTCGCGCACGGAGAAATCGAAGGACAGTACGGTGTCCTGTGGGACGGTCGCCACCACCCGGCTCGCGGCCCGCGAGGAGAGGGCGTGGACGTTCTCGCCGGCCACCTCGACCGACCCGGCGTCGGGATCGAGGATCCCGTTCACCGTCCGCAGGAGCGTGGTCTTGCCGGCGCCGTTGGGGCCGATCAGGCCGAGGAAGATGCCCGACCCGACGGCGAGTGACACTCCCGAGAGGACCGACACGTTCCCGAGGGAGACGCTCACGCCGTCGAGTTCGACCGCGGGGGACGCGTCCGGGTCACCGCGCGTGTCCTCGACCGTCACAGCGCGTGCACCTCCCTCTCGCGCAGGAGATACAGAAAGAAGGGGGCGCCGACCGCGGCGGTGACGATGCCGACGGGGAGCTCCGCGGCGCCCGAACGGGCAACGGTGTCGGCGACGACGAGGAACGAGCCCCCCGCGAGCGCGCTCGCCGGCAGGAGGATGCGGTGGTCGGGGCCGACGAGCAGGCGCATGGCGTGGGGGACGATCAGGCCGACGAAGCCGATGACGCCCGCGACCGCGACTGCGGCGGCGGTGACGACGCTCGCGAGGGCGAGGAGGAGGAGTTTGGTGCGCTCGACGGACACCCCGAGCGCGTGGGCGTCCTCCTCACCCAGGAGGAGGACGTTCAGGTCCCGGGCGTACGCAAAGAGGAGGAGGAAAGCGAGGACGGCGGGCGGGAGCGCGAGTTCGACCTCCGCCCAGGTCGCCGAGTGGAGGTTGCCCATGAGCCAGAACATCGCCTCCCGGAGGCTCTCGCCACTCATCACGAGCAGGTAGGAGGTGACCGCGCCGAGAAACGTCTGGACGGCGACGCCCGCGAGCAGGAGGGTCGCGACGGGCGTCCGGCCGTCCTCGGTGGCGACGCCGTAGACGCCGAAGGCGGCGACCAAGGCAGTGGCGAAGGCGGCGGGGCGCAGTCCGACGGGGACGACCGCGGGGAAGGCGATCGCGGCGACCGCGCCAACCGACGCCCCCGAGGAGACGCCGATGATCGAGGGATCTGCCATGGGATTCCTGAAAAAGCCCTGCATGACGGTCCCGGCGGCCGCGAGGGCGAAGCCGACGGTCGCGCCGAGCACGATCCGGGGGAGCCGCAACTGGCCGACGATGAACTGGGTCTGCTCGGGAACGGCGAGGTCGAACACGGACGCGTACCCGACCTCGAGTGTGGGGGCGGGCAGGCCGCCGACCGGCAGCGCGACGGTCCCGACCGAGACCGAGACCGACGCGGGCACCGCGACGGCGTTCAGGGTGGCGCGCGCGACCGCGCCGTACCCGACCGACACCGGGCCGATCGTCGCGCTCCCCACGATCACGGCACACAGCAGGGCGAACAGCCCGCCACACCACGCGGCGGTCCGGGTGAGGAGTCGCACTGGTGCAACCTTGGTTTCTTTAGTCAAATATTTATTGCGTTAGCG
>CAYSJP010000188.1:0-4768 GCA_964431395.1 uncultured Halobacteriales archaeon | reverse complement strand
CCCCGAACTCCGCCTCCGTCACGCGCACGACGACCGTCTCCTCGACGTCCCGGAGGTCGTACTCCGGGTGGTCGCCATCGACTCGCCGGGCGAACATCGGCTCGACGAGCGCGGGGGGGCCCTCCTCGCGGGGTTCGAGGCCGTAGATCGCCAGGAACTCCCCGGTGTCCGCCGGGTCGACCTCCTCGTCGCGGATCGCTTCGGCGAGATCACGGGAGAGCCACTCCGACTCGTCCACGCTCGGTTCGAGGACGATCGCCTCGTCGATCAGGCGGACGATGTACCACTGGAGATCGTTCAGCAGGGCGACTGCCGCACCCAGACTGATCGTCTCGACGGCGACGGAGTTCGCGAACGGTTCGTCGAGATCGTACGACGACAGCGCCTCCCGGGCGGTTTCGTAGGTCAGCAGGCCGACGGGCAGGTCGACGTCCTCCGCGCCGAGTAGACAGGCCCGGGTCATGTGAGAATCGTCACGACCCGCCGGCAAAGGCCTTTCCCTCGGGCGATCGGAGGTTCCCGATCACCCGGGAACCGACGGTCCGCGGTCAGAACGTGGTGATCTCGCCGTCGATGACGCGGTCGGTAATGTCCCGCACGTCCGCCAGCTGGTCGTCGACGATGGCCTCGACGTCGGCCTCGATGTCGGCGAGGTCGACGCCGGCCTCGGTGACGACGTGGACGTCAGCGACGTGTGGCTCGTCGATCGGGCGACCGATCTGTGAGAGCAGTCGGATCCGCAGATCGCGGATGCCCGACACCTCCGCGACGACCTCCCTTGCGGTCTCGGTCGCGAGAACGTTGTAGATCTTGCCGATGTGGTTGACCGGGTTCTTTCCGGAGGTGGCCTCCATGCTCATCGACCGGTTGGGCGTGATGAGGCCGTTCGCACGGTTACCCCGGCCGACGGAGCCGTCGTCGCCGTGCTCGGCGCTGGTCCCCGTCACTGTGAGGTAGATCGACCCCTCGTCGTAGTCGTCGGCGGTGTTGACGTACACCTCGACCCCGCGGTCGGTATGCTCGTGGGCGACGTCCGTGACGAACTCCCGGACGGCTTCCACGGCGGCTTTGTAGGCGTCCATGTCCGGAACGTGTTCGTCGATCATTGCGGCGGCGACCGTGAGGTCGATCCGGTCGTCCTCGCGCTTGCCCATGATCTTCACGTCGGGGCCGAGCACGGGGTGATCGGCCGCGAACTCGCCGTTCAGGCGGCGCTCGGCCTCCCGGACGATGCGCTCCGTTTCGCTGAGAGGGGCGTGGCCGACGCCGAAACTGGTGTCGTTGGCCATCGGGATCTGGCGGCCCTCCTCGCCGAACACGTCCTGGAGGTCGCCGCTGCCCTCACCGAGGCGGACGTCGACGACGGCGTCACTCTCCAGGTCGATCCCGGGTATCTCCTCGCGGAGGTACTCCCGGGCGGCTTCGAGAGCGATGCTATCGACGGGGATCCGCTCGCCGTCGTACGTCTTGGTCGCCCGGCCGACGATGAGAACGTAGATGGGTTCGAGCACCTCGCCGCCGCCGAAGGCCGGGTCGGAGCTCCCGGCGACGAGCTGTGTCTCGTCGGTGTTGTAGTGTAACACTTTGCCGACCCGCTCGAGGTAGGTCCGCGCGAGCGCGCCGGAGACGTGTTCGGCGATGCCGTCACAGATCGAGTCCGGATGACCGATCCCCTTCCGCTCGACGATCTCGACCTCCTGGTCCTCGACTGCCCGACGGTCGATCGGTTCGACCCGGATGTTCCGGTTCATATCCCCGGTTCGACGTGCCGGTTTCTATAACTTGTGGAAACACAGCAGGGCCGTTACATGCACAGCGGTTATTCGCCGCCCGGACTCGGTCCGGGATCGGACCCCGAATCCACCGCGTCGAGAACGAGCTCCAGATACGAGGTCCGGACGTGCTCGTCGGGATCGAGGCCGAGGTCGCGCAGCAGGTCACGGGCACCGTCGCGCAGTTCCTCGATCTCCGCTCGCGACCCCTCGTGTTCGACCTCGACGAACGTGCCGACTCCCTCGACGGCATCGAGCGTGACCGCGTACCCCCGGAGGCGGTACTGTTCGCGTTCCTTGCGCACTCGGGGTACCGGTTCGAAACCGAGTTTCCGGAGGATCGCGTCGAGCGCCTCCGGGTCCCCGACGTCCGTCTCGATCTCCTCCCGGGTCTTCGAGGCCGACTCGACGAGCGGTCCCTTATACGTGACCCGGGCCACGGGATCCCCGTTCTCGGGTTCCTCGCGGCGGATCCGGAGCGCCTCGTCGCTCTCGGCGAAGGAGCGCCCAGGGTGGTCGTAGTAGGCGTCGACCTGGCGGACGGTGCCGAGGGAGTCGGCGCCGGACTCCCGCAGGTGATCGCGGACCGGGCCGTGATCCGCCCGGACCTTCACCTCGATCTCGTACATGCCATACTGTATAGCCGCCGCCGGCCTGATAATGATTGTTGTAGTCTCTTACCGGTGCTCGCCGCTACCGGGGGAAGCGAGCACCGGTAAACACCTACAACAATCATTATGAAACCATCGGACGACCCTTCCCCGCCACCCGGTCCGGGCTACGGAGGGCGAGACGCCTCTCCGCCCTGCGGGTCCGGCCGCGGAGGCCCGGGAACGGCGAACCGTGCGGAATCGTGCGTCTTAAGGTGGAAACGACTGTCTCTCCGGGTATGAGTGAAAACGACGAGGAGCAGTCGACCGACGAACCCGAGCCCGAGGCAGCGGCGGATGCCGGGTCCGAGGCGGAGCAAACCACCGAACCGGACGCGGCGGAGGACGCCGGCGAGGACGCGTCCGGGGCGATAGAGGAGGACGACTTCGTCAGACTCTCGTACACGATGCGGACCGTCGAGACCGGTCGTCTCGTCGATACGACCGACGAGGAGACCGCCGAGGAGGAGGGAATCGACACCGGGGAGCGAGACTTCGGCCCCCGGACGTTCGTGGTCGGCGGGGGGCAGCTGTTCGCCGCCGTCGAGGAAGACCTCACGGGCAGGGCGGTCGGCGACGAGGGGACGGTCACCATCCCCGCGACGGACGCCTTCGGCCAGTACGATCCGGACGAGGTCCGGACGATCAGTGCCGACCGGCTCCCGGATGACGACCGCCAACCCGGCGCGCAGGTCACCGTCGACGGCGATCAGGGGTTCGTCGAGACGGTGATCGGCGGACGTGCGCGCGTCGACTTCAACCACCCCCTCGCCGGCGACGACATCGAATACGACTACGAAATCGTCGGCCTCGTCGAGGATCGGCTCGAGCGCGCCGAGGAGCTGCTCGCCACGTACCTCGACATGAATCTGAACGTCTCGATCGGCGTCGAGGAGGAGGAGGAACCGACTTACGACGAGGAGGCGGAGGAAGAGACCACCGAGACCGTCGAGTACGAGACCCTGTACATCGAGGCGACGCCCCAGCTCACGATGAACCAGCAGTGGATGTTCTCGAAACAGCAGATCGCCGACGACCTGCGGGAACGCGTCGACGTGGACCGGGTCGTGGTTCGGGAGGTGCTCGACGGCGGCGGCATGATGGGCGGCATGGGCGGCATGATGGGCGGCATGGGCGGCGACGTGGACGAGGAGGACATCGAGTCGGCCATCGAGGAGGCGGACCTGGACGAGGACGTCGACGCCGACGAGGTCGTCGAGGAACTCGAAGCCGGCGCCGACGAGGAGTAGTCCCGGCTTCGGGGTTTCCGCGGAACGAGCCGGGTTACGCGATGTCGCGGCTGGTGTCGACCCGGACGCGTTCCCCGAGTTCGAGCTTGATCGTCTCCGACAGTGCCCGTCCGCCCCGGAACTTCGGGACGCCGAGACGAGTCTCCATCTCCGTGCCGTGGCGTTCCTGGCGGAGGCCGAACACGACGTCGGCCATGTGCTGGGTCGTCGCCCGCAGTTCCGGCTCGGCGTTCCCCCGCATGCAGTGGAGGAACGCGACGCTCCCGGTGTTCCGCGTGTGGTTTTCGAGATCGTTGAGAAACCGCTGGTAGCGACCCCGGTCCGTCCGTTCGAGGGGATCGCAGGCGTCCACGATCACGTTCGACCCCGCGCCGGCACTCCGGACCATGCGTCGGGCGTTCTCGAGGGGTGCGTCGCCGGGGACGAACCGGACGTCCGGATCGCCGGCGGGGCAGGTCGCCCTCTCGAAGGCGTCCGTGACCGCGTCCTCCGAGCGGTCGGTCGTGAGGTACAGCGTCTCCCGCCGGGCGGTGAGCTCGTACAGCAGGAGTTCGCCCTGGCTCGCCGGGGGCGCACAGTAGGCGACGACGCTCCCGGCGGGGAGGCCGCCGTCGAGTCGCCGGTCCAGGGGATCGATCCCCAGCGGGAGGCGCCCGGACGAGGGTGCCACGCCAGTAGGTCGTGCGGCTTCCCTCCTAAGTGTAATCGCACGTCTCGAGGCGAGCCGGTAGAACGGTGTCCCGCCGTTCCCGCTACCGAACGATTTAGGGGGACGGGACGCGCCTACACAAGCGATGCGCCAGCTCATCACCACGACGGATCTCTCGCGGTCGCGGATCGAGGCGGTGCTCGATCACGCCGCGGAGTTCGACGCCGACCCGTCGTCGGCCCGGGACCGACACCCCGGGAAGCTCCTGGGGCTCATGTTCTACGAGCCGAGCACGCGAACCCACATGAGCTTCGAGACCGCGATCAAGCGCCTGGGCGGCGGCGCGGTCGACATGGGGTCGGTCGAGAGTTCGAGCGTCGCGAAGGGGGAGACGCTCGCGGACACCGCGCGGGTGATCGCGGGCTACGCCGACGCCCTCGTGCTCCG
>CAYSJP010000187.1:0-4782 GCA_964431395.1 uncultured Halobacteriales archaeon | reverse complement strand
AGCGTCAGAAGGACTCGACCACCGGGATTCCCACGGTCTCGAACTCCGTCATCGCATCCAGTGTCGCGGAAACCTCCTCGAGTGCGATCCGGTCAGTGATGACCGCTGCGGGGTCGAGTGTCCCCGTTCCGACCATCCGGAAGATCTCGTCGTAGCGCTCGGGGGGCATCCCCAGCGCGCCGTAGAAATCGATCTCGCTCGTGACCATCTCGTCGGTCGGAAGCGGGAGATCCCCGCCCGCTTCCTTCGTGGTGAGCCCGACCTGGAGGTGCTGGCCGGTCTTGCCCAGGCTCCCGATGGCGTTTCGACACGTGGCCTCGATCCCGAGCGCGTCCATGGAGACGTCGGCGCCGCCGTCAGTGATGTCGCGCACGTCCCCTGCGGGGTCGTCGGTCTCGCTCGCGTTCACGGTCGCGGTCGCGCCCAGATCCTCGGCGAAGTCGAGTTTCTCCGGCATGAGGTCGACGCCGACCACGTTCGCGCCGATGGCGTCCGCGATCTGGACTGCCGAGAGGCCGACCCCGCCACAGCCGTGGACGACGAACCAGTCGCCCGCGCCCACGTCGGCGCGGTGTGCGAGCGCGTGGAAGGCAGTCATGAACCGACAGCCCAGGCCAGCCATCTCCGTCGAGGAGACGCCCTCGGGCAGCGCGACGAGGTTGTGGTCCGCGTGGGGCACGGGAACCTGCTCGGCGAACGCTCCGGGGGCTTCGGGCTGGAGGCCGAGCGCCAGGCGGTTCTCGCAGATGTTGGAGTGGCCGGTCTTGCAGAGGTGGCAGGTGCCGTCGCCGAGGTTGAACGGGACGGCGACGTGATCGCCCGCCGAGAAGCCGGTGACCCCCTCTCCCACGGCGAGGACGCGCCCGGCGGGTTCGTGGCCCAGGACGTGGCCCGGCACGGGGTCGAGACCGCGCCAGTCCCAGTCACCCTGCCAGGCGTGCCAGTCGCTGCGACAGACCCCACAGGCCTCGACGGCGACGACGGCCCCGTCGGGGTCAGGATCGGGAGCGTCGATTTCGCGGACGTCGAGCGGTTCGCCGTAGTCGGTAAAGGTGGCGGCGCGCATACCGGGGCGTCGGCGGCGGGCGTCAAATACCCCCCGGGAGCGGTCGGATCATTCGACGAGCCGAACTGTCCCGGGTCGCTCACTCATAATGACTAGTGTAGGCAATTACCGTATCGACCGCCCGACGGCGGGCGGTCGGAGCGGTAAAACGCTACACTAGTCATTATCACACCGGCGCAACTCGACGACGAACACGCTGCCTTCGGGCTCGTTGTCCTCGACCCGGACGTCACCACCGTAGCGATCGACGAGCGTCCGGACGATGTACAGCCCCAATCCGGTGCCCTCACTGTCGAGGCCCTTCCTACCCTCCTCGAAGATCCGTTCTTTCCGATCGCCGGGAATACCCGGGCCGTTGTCCGCGACACGAACCCGGACCGTCCCGTCGTCAGGGGTCACCGAAACGGTCACTTCGGGAGTCTCCTTGTCGTTGTGAACGATAGCGTTGCTC
This sequence comes from uncultured Halobacteriales archaeon, assembly GCA_964431395.1. Taxonomy (GTDB): domain Archaea; phylum Halobacteriota; class Halobacteria; order Halobacteriales; family Hikarchaeaceae; genus CAYSJP01. Next base: position 3,265 of record CAYSJP010000187.1, on the reverse strand, counting down.
AGCAAATTCCGGAACACCGACGCCAGCATGTCGTCCGCCAGCACCTCGACATCCGGGACCGTCCCGTCGACGGAGACGACGGCACCTTCGTGACTGGCTCGCGCGTCCTCGATCTGCTCCTCGAGAACGGGCCGGGTGTTCACGCGAGTGCGGTCGGCTTCCGAGTGGAGCAACACTTCGGTGACTTCGCCCGCGGTCTTGATGATACCGACCGCTTCACGGCCCGCTTCCAGTATCCGTTGGAGATGCTCCTCGCCGTCGTCTCCGACGTGGCCTTTTATCATGTCGCCGTACGCGAGCACGAGCTGGAGAGCGTTACGGACGTCGTGGCGGACGATCTGGTTGAGCACCTCCAGGCTGTCTCGCTGGCCCTCGATGGTCCGTTCGTACTCCTTGCGCTCGTCGATGTCGAGATGGATACCGACGGCTCGAACCGGCTCGCCGTCCTCCTCACGCTCGACGACTCTACCGGTAGTGCGGATCCACTCCCAGTCGCCGTCGGCGGTCCGCAGCCGATGTTCGGCATCGTAGAGGTCGGTTTCCCCCGCGATGTGGTCCTCCAGTGCATCCTCAACCGGGCTGATATCGTCCGGGTGGACGCGCCGTTCCCACTCCTCGAGACTGGAGTCGATCTCGTCGGGCGAATGGCCGAGCATCCGGCTCCACCGCTCGCTGAACTCCACCTCGTCGGTGGTCATGTCCCAGTCCCAGACGCCGAGGTTCGCGCCCTCGACGGCGAGTTCGAACCGTTCCTTGAGACGCGTTAGCTCCTGTTCGCGTCGTTTCCGTTCGGTGATGTCGGTCGAGACGCCACAGAGAGCCGTGACCTCGCCGTCGTCGTCGTAGACCGGTGATTTGCGGGTGAGGCGTACACTCCTGCCTGCGCCCGTCGGGACCGTCTCTTCGATCTCGGTCACGTCGCCGTTTTCCGTGACTCGCCGGTCGTCCGATCTGGCCTTTTTTGCGACCGCTGGGGGGAAGATATCGTCGTCGGTCAACCCGGCGACCTCCCCGTCGGAGACGTCGAACAGGTCGCGACAGGCCTGATTCATCAGGAGATACTGGCCGTCGGTATCCTTGAGAAACACCGCCGCGGACATGGTCTCCAGCACCGTCTCGAACCGGCGAGCCATGCGCCGTATTTTGTCCTCTTGCTCTCTTTGCGAAGTGACCTCCCGGGCAACCCCGACGATCTGGGTCACCCGTCCGTTTTGGACGACCGGAGTGAGTTTCGTCTCCCAGTGACTGGTCCCGCCCGGCAGGTCGAGGGTCTCCTCGTACTCGATGGGTTCTCCCCGTTCGACACAGCGACGGTAGTTCGCTTCGACAGCCGCACCCTGTTCGTCGCCCAGAAGCTCCCGTGGCGTCTGTCCACGGAGTTCGTCCTCCGATAAGCCAGTGCGCTGCTGGTGTGAGGCGTTGTTTCGCCGGAACGTGAAGCGGTAGTCGTCACCCGTCCCCTCGACTTCGATAAAAAAGACGGCGTCCTCCATTTCGCGGAAGATCGCCTCGTATGCAGTCTCCGCGTCGGCACCGAGGGGTACGAACTCCTCGGCATCAGTATCCGTGTCGGAGCTTTCGTTCATCGTGTTCCCATTGGAGATTTAGAGTTCGTCGCCAGTTGCGATTCGGATCCCCAGACAAGTACACGTTACGGACTCGTGACCGGGGCAATCTTCACCGTCACCGGACGCACGAATCGTTCACGGCGCGTCACCGGCGAAGCCAGACGACCGACTCATAATGACTGTTGTATACTGTCGGACAGAACGTTTGATAATCTCCGCCGGGGACCCCCCGGCGGAATGTATCACTGCTTCTGTCCGACAGTATAGCGTTTTACCGCTCCGACCGCCCGCGTCGGGCGGTCGATGCGGTAATTGCCTACAACGGTCATTATCAGGGGGTTTTTGCCCTCGGTAACCCTCCAACCGGTATGACGGCTCCCACGATATCGACGCAACTCGACGACCCCGAGAGCGCCCGCGCCGAGGGGCGGCGCAAGATCGACTGGGCGCTCCAGCACATGCCCATTCTCGACTCGCTTCGTGACACCTTCGAGGCCGACCAGCCCCTCGCTGGCGAGCGCATCGGGATGGCGATGCACGTCGAGGCGAAGACGGCGGCGCTGGTGGAGACGCTCGCGGCGGGCGGTGCGGCGGTCGCGATCACCGGCTGTAACCCCCTCTCGACCCACGACGACGTGAGCGCCGCGCTCGACGCCCACGACGACATCGACTGCTACGCGAAACGCGGTGTCGACGACGAGGCCTACTACGCGGCCATCGAGGCCGTCATCGACCACGAGCCCACGGTGACGGTCGACGACGGCGCCGACCTCATCTTCCGCATCCACGAGGAGTACCCCGACCTGATCGGGACGATACGTGGGGGCTGTGAGGAGACGACGACGGGCGTCCACCGCCTGCGAGCGATGGATTCGGACGAGGCCCTGGAGTACCCGGTGTTCGCGGTGAACGACACGCCCATGAAGCGGTTGTTCGACACCGTCCACGGCACCGGCGAGTCCGCCCTCGCCTCCATCGCCATGACCACGAACCTCTCGTGGGCGGGCAAGACGGTCGTCGTCGCCGGCTACGGCGACTGTGGCCGCGGCGTCGCGAAGAAGGCGAGCGGCCAGAACGCCGACGTCGTCGTCGTCGAGGTCGACGAGCGGCGGGCGCTCGAGGCACACATGGAGGGGTACGACGTCAGGTCGATGGCGGACGCGGCCCGGGACGGCGACGTGTTCATCACGACGACGGGCAACCGCGACGTGATCGTCCGGGAGCACTTCGAGGTGATGGACGATGGGGCCCTGCTCGCGAACGCCGGGCACTTCGACGTCGAGATCGACCTCGACGCCCTGGCGGATCTCGCGGTCGACCAGCGAGACGTGAGAGACGGCGTGCGCCAGTACGAGATGGCGGACGGCCGCCGGCTGAACGTCCTCGCGGAGGGGCGACTCGTCAATCTCGCCACCCCGATCGCGCTGGGCCACCCCGTCGAGGTGATGGACCAGAGCTTCGGCATGCAGGCGGTGTGCGTGCGCGAACTCGTGGAGAACGACGACTACGACGCGGGCGTCCACGCGGTGCCCGACGAACTCGACCGGAAGGTCGCGGCGATCAAACTCGACGCCGAGGGCGTCGAAATCGATGCGCTGTCCGCGGAACAGCGGGAGTACATGGACTCCTGGCAACACGGAACCTGACGATACGGAAATTCGAGGCGAAAGCCTCGCCGTTCACGGCGGGGATGAAGC
>CAYSJP010000186.1:0-4840 GCA_964431395.1 uncultured Halobacteriales archaeon | reverse complement strand
GTGCGGCGACTCCGTGATTCGTGCCCATCGCCCCGGTCGCGAAACTGCAGCACGGCTTTATACTGTCGGCTGTAACTTCGTAAAGATACTCGCCACCCCGGGGTGGCGAAATTCTTTACGGACTTACAGCCGACAGTATTAGCTGACTCCCCCTCGCTACTCGGGGCGACACACTCACGTCCCCGCGCGTCTTCGAGGGCGAGCACCTGCCACGCGACCTCATCGCGCTGCCGATGGTGACTACCACGCACGAGCCCGGGGGGTGGCTGGCCGATGCATCACCACCCGTCCGGGATCGACTGACCGGCGCCGGGCGTACGCACCTCGAGCTCGATGGCTACTCAACCGAGAAACTTCAGGCGTCCTATAGCGACGCGCCGAGCGTGGCCTGCGGGCCGGGAGTGTCACTCGAGGGTGACTTCGGGTGATCGACGGCGAGGTCGGTGGCGTCGCTCACGCCCTCGCGATTCCGGCACGTTTCGCGGACGCTCCGGACTGTGGCCCCGGGGTAGTCCGTCATCCACACCATGTCAGACACGAAGGGGATGTCACGGTCGAGTTCGAAACCCTGCCCGGGCAGTTTTCCACGTTCCCGCCCCGTCGAGCGGTGCGTCATTTCGACGGGGCCGTGACCGACCGCCGCGGGGGGGTCACCCGGTACGGGTGGCGAGCACCCGCTCGGCGAACGTCGCCAACAGGGCCGCGATGCCGTTGACGACGTGTAGCCCAGCGATCAGGATCGCGACGCCGAGCAGCGAGGCGACGAGTGCCTCCGGAAGGGTCGTGACGGACAACTGGTTCGCCGTGTCGGCGCCCACCGACACCGGTCCGAGTTCGACCGCGTCGGCCGTGGACCAGGTCACGTCGCGTCCCAGCACCTCCCGGAGGAGGCCAGCTTCGACCCGGCCCACGTAACCCGCCAGCGCGAGCACGCCGGCGAGTATGGGTATTCCGACGACCAGCGGAGTGAGCGCGATCCCGAGGCTGATCCCCGTCACGAACACCGTGAAGTACGCGATTCCGAGCGGGAACCGGGCCAGCAGGTACGCCATGTTGGCGTACGTCCGCTTGCGGAACGCGACGCCGAGCGTCCGCCCGACGACGGACCGGTTCCGGGTGGTGGAAGCGTGGTTGGACATACGTGTACGATGGACCGGCTCCGGTTTAGGTGCCGGCGCACCGTCACCGGGCTCGAAACCGTCAGCAAGATTTATGAGAGCTCTCCGGGCGTTCCGGCCTCGGATACGATCCTGGAACCAGTGACGGGCGGCGTCGGTAGCAGATTCGCGGTCAGTCGTCGCTTCCTGCGGCGTGGGTGCCGGACTCCCGGACCTCCGTGACCTCGCTGTCCACGCTGACGCCCTCCCAGTCGTGGTCGACGTGGAACCCCTCACGGTCCTTCGCACCTGGCGCCACGCGGATGAACTCGGCCGTTTCGCGGGCCGCCGGGATCGTGTGGCCGCCACAGTACGAAAGCCCGGACCGGATCCCCGCACGGAACTCCCCGGCCACGTCGGCGACCGGGCCCTTGTACGGCGTCAGCGCCTCGACGCCCTCGTCGGCGGTGACGTCGGCGGCCTTGTCGCCGCGGTCCTCCGCCGCGGCGGTGGTCGCCATCCCGCGCGAGCGCTTGTACCGCGAGCCCTCGACCTCGACGATCGTGCCGGGTGCCTCCGTCGTGCCGGCGAAGAGACTCCCGAGCATCACCGTGTCGGCGCCGGCCATCAGCGCCTTCACGGCGTCGCCGGAGGTGCGGATCCCGCCGTCCGCGCAGATCGTGACGTCCAGGTCGGCCGCCGCCCTCGCGCAGTCGTCGACGGCGGTCAGCTGGGGAACGCCGGCGCCGGCGACCTTCCGGGTGGTGCAGTGCGACCCCGGACCGATGCCGACCTTCACGCAGTCGGCGCCGGCTCTCGCCAGGTCCTCGACGCCCGCGGGCGTCGCGACGTTGCCGGCGACGAGATCGGTGTCGGGAAACGCCGCGGCGAGTGCTTCGACCGCCTCGAGTGCTCGTTCCATGTGACCGTGTGCGACGTCGACGACCAGTGCATCCACGCCGGCCGCGACGGCGGCGCCGGCCCGGGCGACGTAGTCCTCGTCGATGCCGACCGCGGCACCGACGCGCTTGCCCGCGCCGGTCACGCGGGCGACCTGTTCGGCCTGTTCCTCGGTCGTGAGAAACCTGTGTAGCACGCCGAACCCGCCCGCGCGGGCCAGTTCGATCGCCAGCTCCGCCTCGGTGACGGTGTCCATCGCCGCGGAGACGAGCGGCGTCTCCAGTTCGATCCCCGGCGTGAGCGCCGTCGAGAGGTCGACGTCGCTCCGGCTGTCCACGGGCGACCGCTTCGGCACGAGCAGGACGTCGCCGTAACTCAGCCCGGTGCGTAGATCGTTCATGTCCCTACATACGAACCCGTTCCCGCGGTATAAGAGCCTCGAATCTGCCGGGTGGTCGACCGGGACCGGAAGCGCGACTGTGACGGGGATTGAAGGGGGAGAGAAAGCGAGTGACGCTCGCTCGAGGGCAGCCGTGATGCCCTCTACGTACACAAACGGGGACGGTCGATAAATAGCTGGCCCAACCGGAGCGAAAGTGAAAACCCGGTGACAGCGCGGGGTCGTGTGCGGGGTGGCGGACGTGCGAATGACGCTTCTGTGCCACGTCTTGACAACCATTAACACATTCCGGAGCGGGGGATCGCACTCCGACCGGGAGCGTCACTTACCGAGGTCGGTCCCGGAGGATCGCCGCCACGCCAACGGTTTTGACCCTCGGCACCGAATCCACCGATATGGCTGGCGGTTCTATCCAAGAGATCCAGGCTGGCGACGCGGCACCGTCCTTCGAACTCCCTGGCACCGACGGCGAGACCTACACGCTCGATTCGTTCGCCGACGACGAGGCACTGCTCGTAGTGTTCACGTGCAATCACTGCCCCTACGCGAAGGCGAAGTTCGACGCGCTGAACGCGATCGCGGCCGACTACGACGAGGTCTCGGTCGTCGGGATCAACCCCAACGACCCCGGGGAGTACGAGGAGGACTCCTTCGAGCGCATGCAGGAACTCGTCGAGGAGGGGACGATCGACTACGACGCCTACCTGTTCGACGAGTCCCAGGAGGTCGCGAAAGCCTACGGCGCGGTGTGTACGCCCGACCCCTTCCTGTTCCGCCGGGATGACGGCGAGTTCGCCCTCGCGTACCACGGTCGCCTCGACGACGCGCTCAACCCCGATGAGGACCCCTCCGGCGAACCCGGGTTCGAGGTACGGGAGGCGATCGAATCGGTGCTCGCGGGCGAGGCGGTCGAACTCCGATTCGAGCCCTCGCGTGGCTGCACGGTCAAGTGGAAGCCCGGAAACGAACCCGACTACTGGGACGACCTCTGATCGGAACTGCTCTCGGCGGGTGCCGGTGAGCAGTACCCCGGTTGGCGGCACTCACCGGTAGGAGACGAGAGCAATCATCGTGAGTATGATGACGCAGGACGTGCCGAGCGACGTCACCGTCCTCATCACGAGCAGCGTCCTCACGCTCACGGCGCTCGGTCTCGTCGTCCACAACGACTCACCGGTAAAAAGCTATACTGTCGGAGGGAACGTTTGATAATCTCCGCCAGGGACGGTCCCCGGCGGAATGTATCACTGCTTCTGTCCGACAGAATACAACAGTCATTGTCACGGCACGGAAGGCCACGGGGATCGGCTTCGCGATGCTCGCCGTGTATCTCACCTCCGTTGAGTGATCGACCCCGGACGGCGGCTCCCCGATCCGGGGAGGGTTTATGTCCGTGGCCCGCCTTCGCTCTCCGTAGGATCGCGTTCGAAGCTACTTCACATGTCACGGAACGGGCTCGACATCGGGCGAGTGGTCGACGACCTGAAACGCACCGCCCGGGGGACCTACGAGATGCTCCGCGGGTCGACGCTGGACGTCGAGAACTACACGCCCACGATCCACGGCCCGCTGATCTCGTTCCCGGGAGTCTCCGGCTACGAGGAAGTCGAGCGCTACTGGGTCGACATGCCCTTCGCGTTCGTCTCGATCAACTACGATTCCGGGGAGAACGAGCACTTCTACTACGTGGTCGAGCCCGAACTCGACGAGTGGGAGGTCACGCTTCTGGAGACTCTCGTCGACGACCTCCGGGACACCCTGATCCACCGCCGCCGGGTCGGCGAGGGGAACACCGAGCAGGTGATCAAGACCGAACTCAGGTCCCTGATCGAGGAGTACGGCGTCGTCGTCGACATGAACACCTTCTACCGGTTCCTGTACTACCTGGATCGGCGCTTCCGGGGGTACGGAAAGCTCGACCCCATCATGAAGGATCCGTACGTCGAGGACATCTCCTGTGACGGGTACGACAGGCCGGTGTTCGTCTACCACGACGACTACACGGACGTCAGGACCAACGTCGAGTTCGGCGGGGACGAACTCGACGACTTCGTCGTTCGCCTGGCCCAGCGCTCCGGGCGGAACATCTCGATCGGCGACCCGCTCGCCCACGCGATGTTGCCCGACGGCTCCCGGAGCGAACTCGCGCTGGGGACCGGGGTGACGCCTCACGGGTCGGCGTTCACCATCCGGAAGTACTCCGAGGAGCCGTTCACCCCGGTGACGCTGATGGACTACGGCACGTTCGGCCTCGAGCACATGGCGTACCTCTGGCTCGCCATCGAGAACAACAGGAGTCTGATCTTCGCCGGCGGCACCGCGTCGGGCAAGACCACCTCGATGAACGCGGTGTCGATGTTCGTCCCGCCGCGCTCGAAGGTGCTGACGATCGAGGACACCCAGGAGATCCGGCTGTACCACGACAACTGGCTCTCGGCGGTGA